>JAHEJM010000014.1:0-12866 GCA_024638815.1 Acidimicrobiales bacterium
GTCGCCACCTACAAGCACATTCGGCTGGTCGAGTTCACCGACGAGATTCCCAAATCGGCATCAGGGAAGATCCTGCGCCGATTCCTGCGGGACGAGTCCCGCAAGCAGACTCAGGGCTAGTTCGAACGGACGCCTTGTCTCACTCGTCCGACCGAAGGGCCAGATCCGCCGCCTCGACATGAACCGGGGTGTTGATGCCGTCGAGTCCGAGCCGGCGCCGCAGCCGGTCAAGCTCCTCCACATCGGTACTCTCGATGGCCACCCCCCACCGGACCCGACCGTGCACCGTTATCTCGACCGCCTCGGCCCGCGCTCGGGTCCCGAGCGTGAAGTGATGGCGTCGCTTCAGGACAGGCACGGCCAGCCCCGACGCCGCCACCACCAGCGAGATCAGGCGCGAGCGTGCAACCCGCTCTTCGGGTTCGTCATGGTCAAGGCCGTTGAGCTTCGATTCAGCATGGCGAGCGGAGGCGGGCCGGTCCAGACCGAGATCGGCCACTAGCCGAGCCACGGTCGACGGCCGTGCCGGCAACGATTCCGACAGGTCGGGGCGCCACTGTTGGAAACCCCGCCTGACGTCGACCAACTGCTTGGTTTCCACCACCTCGTCACGGATCTTGGCATTGACATGGCGATTGGGACCGACCAGGTAGAGGTCGTCGGAGACTTCGGTCTCGCCCTCGGACCCGTACTGCTCCAGGCGGGACCGTTGCTCGTCCAGCTCAGGGCCCCAGATACGCCATTCGTAGCGCCAGCTCGTCGATTCGGTGTCGAGAGTTTCGTCATCCATGTCGGCGGTCTCCACGATTCGGTTCGTCGCATCATCAATCTTCACCGATTGTCTACCACGGGTCGAGGCAGGAGCGTGACCGCCGAAACCGACAATCTGCCCCCAGCGCAGGGTGAGATCGGGTCGGGCGGCCGGCGTTTGGAGTCGAGCCGGTTTGGTACAGTCGAGCGGTATATGGCCACCATGCGACAACACTCCGACACCCGCCCGTTCCTCGTCACCGGTGCCACGGGCTTCATCGGACTCGAAGTCTGCCGCCTTCTCGACGCCGCCGGCATCCCGGCCCGGGCCATGATCCGACGACGTCACCGTGCCGCCTTGCTGGCTCCCCTCGATGTCGAGTTGGCCTTCGCCGACCTTCGCTCCCCTGATGCCATCCGGGCCGCGGTGGACGGATGTCGAGCCGTCATTCATCTTGCCGGTCGGGCCACGTTCGAACCCTACGATCGTCTGTCGGCCACCGTCGTCGGCGGTACCGAGCTGGTGCTGCAGGCGGCGGAGGAATGCGGCATCGAACGCATCGTCCACGGCTCTTCGCTGTTCGTTCACGGCCCCGACGACGGACCCACCATCACCGCCCACTCGCCGACCCGCCCCGTGTTGGCCTACGGCCGAGCCAAGCTGGAGGCCGAAGCACTGTTGAAGGCGAGTCCGCTGTCGACCATCGCCATTCGCCTCCCCCACGTCTACGGCTGGAACGACCTCCTGTTCGGCATCCTCCGATCCGGCTATCTGCCGTTCCCGGCCGACCTCGATGGTCGATTCCCCCACCTCCATGTGACCGACGCGGCCCGAGCCCTGATCGCCGCCGCCGAGGCCAACGACGTCACCGGGTCGTGGCCGGTGGCCGACGACCTCACGGTCACCTGGCGCCACTTCTTCGCCGTTGTCACCACCTACCTACCCACGGCCCGCATCATCAACCTGCCACCGTCGCCGATCGCGGCCGGGCTGCGACTCATCGACCGCCTCCCCATCGACAAACCGACCATGCTGGCCGCCGACACCATCAGGGGCTGGAACCTGGAGCTGTCCATGGATCCCGGCTCGCTCGAGCCCTTGGGTATAGAGCCCTTCTTCCCCACCGTTGACCACGGCATCCCCGCAGTGCTCAACGCCGCCCTGCCCTACCGGTGGCGACACCCCGTCCTCGACCGCCGGCCGGCGTGACGCCGGGCCGGAGCACGGACGCGACGAAGGGTCACACCGAGATGTGACCCTTCCGTGCTGACAATTGGTGGCGGGGGCAGGATTTGAACCTGCGACCTCCGGGTTATGAGCCCGACGAGCTACCTGGCTGCTCTACCCCGCGTCGGTAGGGATACAATCGTATCGGCCAAGCCGATGATTGCCACCTCAGAAGAATGGGCGGCTTCGACGCCCGTACACGCAAACGGACATCGAAGCCGCCTCGGGCGTCGCCCCGATCAAAGCACGACGTGGCTGCTCGCTATGGGGTCCTGTCGGATCGAAAGGGGCGGTGCACCAGCCTCGTTGCGGGCGTTGCCCCGATCAGGGGCGGTGGTTGGCCGTCCGCAGGAGGCCGGTGCATCACCACTGTTGCTGGCCTAACGAAGTGGAAAGGCCGATCGCCCTAAAGGGCGACTGCCGATGGTGCAGCCGTCGCAGATGCTAGGTGTCTTCGACGGCTGCACCTCGGCGGCCCGTTGATGGTGAGATCAACGGGCTGGGTCCGAGGGGTTCGACTGCGGCGGAATAGGTACGTCGAACCTGGACCGTAGAGCTATAGGAAGGTGACGGTGGCGATGACGCCGGGGAGGGCGGTGGCGAGGGCGGTGGAGGCTGCAGAGGCAAAAACGAAGAGGCGACGAGACATTTTGTGCTAGACTCCTGTGTTGGACGGGCGAGGTGCTTGACGAAACAACTGCCTGAGCGATGAGATGGGCTGGGTTTGAGCGTGTGTTTCGCTCTACCACACAGAATGTCCCCTCGGTCTCACCCAGCTATCTTCTTAGGGCCCATCCCTCGGGCCAAACTATGGGGCCATGATCCAGAAACACACTGTGACCAGGTGTTTCTTCCTGCTTGTCGAGGGACAAGTTTCTACGAGGATCTTCGGGTCTGCGGTTTCCTGCCCTCTTTGCGCAGCTCGGCGAGGTCTCGTTTCACCGTTCGGTCGCTGAAGCCGAGGGCGTCGGCCAAGTCCGACACCCGGGCCACGGCTCCGGCCTCGGCCGCCTGCTCGGTCAATCGCAACAACCGACGTCTGCGCTGCCCGGCCGACGATGGAATCTCCCAATCCTCCGGTAGCGAGATGGCCCACCGCACGGTGGTGAACTCATCGGCGTGCAGCGGTCGGCCCAGGGGCGCGTCGGTGAGGGGAAGCATCACGTCCAGGAACCGGGGCTTGAGCTTCTCGTAGCCCTCGATGATGGCGGAGAACTCGGGCGAGGCCCAGGCCGTGGCCCGCTTGTCGCCCGGTATCCCCTCCAGGTTCGATTCGAGCAGCTCGTAGGCAAGCTCGAATTGTCCCACCGCGTCCTGCTCTCGACCGGCGGCCTTGAAGACCCGACCGCATCGCCAGGCGGTGATAAAGGCGAACTCACCCTCGGACCGATTGGACGGTACGGCGCGCTCGACATAGCGGACCGCGGTATCCAAGTCACCCAATTCGAGCGAGGCCACGGCTCGAAGAGTAAGAGCGTGGGCCAGCACGTAGCTGACGGAGTGGCGTTCGATCAGCTCCAGCGCCGCATCGATCTCGGCCATGGCAGTGGCATAGTCCCCGGCGTCGAAGGCGAAGTCGGCGGCGATACGTCTCGTTTCGATCTGGCATTCGTGATCGTTGATGGCCATCGAATCGTCGATGAGATGCTTCAATCGGCGCCGGGCCAAGCGCCGTCGCCCGCTGCGCCAGTCGGTGCTCGACAGCTTGCACAGCGACATGATCTCCATTCGCCGATCGCCAACACCTCGGAAGTACACCGCGGCCGAGTTGGCCAAGACCGCCGCCTCCTCGTGCTCCCCCAGCAGTCGATGGTGGAGCTCGGCCAGATTCATCTTGACAAAAGCCTCGCCCCGCCCGTGGCCGACCGAGCCGAACACCTCGGCCGCCTGGTCGAACATGGGGAGCGCCTTGCCGCTTCGGCCCTGGGCGGTATAGATGGAGGCAAGGTTGACCAGGCTCAGGCCCTCCCCGTAGCGGTAGCCGATGGTGCGGCTCAACTCGAGCGTGCGGCGGCCGCAGGCCACGGACTGCTCGTGATCGCCCCGGCGAAAAGCGGAGATGGACTGGTGGCTCAACGCCTCGACCTGGCTACGGGCATCATCGAGTTCCTCGGCTTTGGCCAGAGCCCGGGCGATCAGTCGATCCCCCTCCTCGGTCTCGGCCATGTCGATAAGGGCCCGACCGAGGTGGTTCTCGATCGAAATCAGACTGCGATCGTCGGGAGTGGCCTTCAGGGCGTCCCGCAGCGACCGCACGGCACCGCTCAGATCGCCACCGACATAGCGGGCCACACCGACCACCGTCAGCAGGCGATGGGTCGGTAGACCGGCCCGATCAGCCTTGGACGCCCAGCGGAGCGCAAGTTCGGAGGCTTCGTCGGGCCGATCGGTAGCGGCCATCAACCGCGCTTGCCGCTCCACCAACTCCAAGCGATCGGCCGGCGGAAGGTCGAGCTCGTTCAGTCGCTTGAGCAGCATCTGCTGATCGGTGCGGCGGCCCAGCACATCGAGCACCGCCTCGAAGGCGAGTAGATCACCGACCCGCTCCACCAGTGGTTGGCCGGCGTTCTCGGCCGCATCGTCGGCCCGGCTGTAGTGATCGGCCGCCACTCCGAAAGCGTTGATCTCCACCGCCCCCCTGGCCGCCACCAGGTGCCAGTGGCCGGCGTCATCCCACAGTCCTGCACTGTCGGCGTGGTGGGCCAGCTGATGGGGTTGAGCCATCGGTGATGCCACGAGGGTCCGGAAGATCTGGTCGTGCCACGACAGGATCTCCTCCCGATCGATGGACTGGTAGACGGCCCGGCGGGTCTGATCGTGGGAGAACTGACACACCCCGGAATCCGCCTCCACCAGGAACCCACGGGAGATGGCGTCGTTGAGGGCACCGAGGGTCCGTCGCCGATCGAGCACGGTGATGTCGGCCGCCTGTTGAACCGTGCACGGTTCGGCCAGCACGGCCAGGGCCCGCAGGATCCGGCGAACGTCCTCGGCCAGCGAGGCCAGTCGCTGAGCCAGGGCCCGGGCGATCGTGGCCGGATAACGGTCGATCAGGACCTCGGACGAATCCCCGGAGCGGTCGGCAGCCACCAGGGCCTCCGGGTCCCGTAACGCCTCCATCACGAACAGGGGGTTTCCATCGGAGTCGTTGACAAGCCGCTCGAGTACCCGGCTGGGCAGGCCCCCGGGCCCGAGCTGCGCCGCCACCAGCTCCCGGATTTCGACCTGATTGAGCTGGCCGACCACGACCCGGGTGGTGGTACCCAGACCCTCCAACCGGGAGATCACGGGCCAGACGGCCTGGGACTGCTCGGCCTGGAACCGCCGATAGCTCAGGCAGATCAGCACGCCACTTCGAGCCAGACGCTGGCCCAGGTTGGCGAACACCTGCATCGAATCGCCGTCGCTCCAGTGCACATCCTCGAACACGATGAGGGTAGGCCCCAAGCCACCCTGGGCCAGGATGATGCGGGCCAGAGCCTCGCTCATACGAGCCGGCTCCTCCTCCGGTCGTAGCGGCTGCCGGGGCCCGGCATCGATCACATAGGGCCGCAGATCCTCGAACAGGCTGGACGCCTGCTGTAGCCAGATGGGTTCGGTGACCTCGGCCAGGTGCTCACCCCGCAAACCTGTGGTGGCCGGAGTGAGGGCTTCGCGAATGGCCTGGTATGGCTTGAGGGCGCTGAGCTCGGTATGCCCGGCGGTCAGCACCCGGACCCCACGCCACTCGGCGCTGTCGATCAAATCCTCGACCAGCCTCGACTTGCCGATGCCGGGATCTCCCTCGATCAGGGCGACGCCACCGTTGCCGCCGACAAGATCGTCGACCCGGTTCAACAGGATGGCACGCTCCCGGCCACGGCCGATGATCGGCCCGGCCGATGCGTCCATGACCCCCAGCGGTGCGGCGGCCGCTGCACCCTCGGAGCGGATCCGTTCGATCAGCTCGGTGGTCTCCCACGACGGCTCGACTCCGAGTTCGTCGTCCAGTACTCGACGGCACAACTCGTATTGCCGCTCCGCCGCCGCGGTCTGGCCCAGGAGGGCGCACAAGCGCATGACCTCCCGGTGGGCCTCCTCCATGAAGGGATCATGGGTCACCAGCTCTCGGGCGTAGCGCATGGCGGTGGAGTAGTCCGATCGGCCCTTGTAGAGCTTGATGAGCTTCCAGAGCGCGTCCAGACAACGAGCCCGGACGCGGGTCCGCTCGGACTCGATCCAGTCGTCGTAGTGACCGGCCAGGAAGTCGCCGGGATAGCCGTCGACGATCTCGGCCAGCCGTTCGGCCAGGGCGATGCGCGACACCCGCTGCTGGAGTTCGCTGCTGATGTCGTCCAGTCGACGCTCGAAGCTCTCGAAATCGATCTCCACCCTCCAATCGGGAGAGATCTGGACCGTGGTCGACGTCGTCTGCAGCAGTCCGTCGATCCCGGCGTCACGAAAGGCGGCTCGGATCTTCCACAGTGCGTTGCTGAGGCGTTTGCGGGCCCGGTCGTCGGCCTGATCCGACCAGAACCGCCCGGCCAGGAGATCCCGGGTCTGGGGTCGATTGCGGTGGACCAGCAGGTACGCCAACACGGAGGCGACCTGTCGTGGTAGTGGGTTGACCGTGGTGTCACCGGCGGTCAACTCGAAACCGCCGAGCATTCGGACCGAGACCGCCCGGCGACTCAACACGGCTCCGTTCCGGGCCCTGCCTTCCGTGGCGGGGCGGGACAATCCGCTCCCGGGCCGAAGGGTTGAGAGGTGGCGGTGGTGGGTCCGGCCAGCATGTGTGCCCGATCTAGGTCAGGAGCCGGTCGACGTCGTCGCCGGCGATGGAGTCGGTGAGGGACGCAAAGTCACCATCGGCAAGGACGGGGAGGGCCGACGTGATCAAGGCCTTGTGGGTGACCCGGGCCAGCGCCGAGCCCAGAGAGATGCGGGCCACTCCGGCGTCGGCCAGCTGATCCCGGTTGTACCGGGTGAAGTGGCCGGCGACCAGCGCATTGACAGGCACATCGACAGCCTTGCACACCCGCCTGACGTCGTCGAGCGTGGGCGGAAGGGGCACATAGACACAGTCGGCGCCGGCGGCGGCGAAGGCTTGAACCCGATCCAGAGCCTCATCCATGTCATAGCGGCCGTTCATCACGCCGTCGGCCCTGGCCACCAGCACGAAGTCCCGGGAGCGGGAACGAGCGGCCTCGGCCGCAGCCTCGATTCGGGCCACGGCCAGGGAGCGCTCGTAGGGAATGGTCTGCGGGAGATCGGTGTCCTCGATCGAGCACCCGGCGAGACCGACCGCGGTGGCGTCGATGACCGTTTCCGCCACCTGTTCCGGGGCGGCACCGAAACCATTCTCCAAATCGGCGGAGACCGGCACCGACACGGCCTCGACCAGGCCCCGGGCATGCTGCAGCGCCTCTTGGCGACTGACGAGGCCCCCGTCCGGTCGCCCCAGGGTGAAGGCATGACCGGCCGAAGTGGTCCCGATGGCCTCGGCCCCCAACGCAGCCAGCACCTTGGCCGATCCCACGTCCCAGGCATTGGCCAGGATGAAGGGTCGACCGGGCTGGTGGAGGGCTCGGAAGCCACCGGCGTCCATCACTGCACTTACACGGTCTTATCTGCTCGGTGGGGACCGGCCGCATAGTCCGGGTCGTTGGCATCTCCGGAGCCGATAGTGGTGTCACGGTCGAAGGCCACCTGGCAGAAGCCGTGGTTGCAGTAGCCGGCGGGATTCTTGGCCAGGTACTGCTGGTGATAATCTTCGGCGTAATAGAAGTGACCGGCGGCGCCGATCTCGGTGGTGATGGTGCCGTAGCCGGCATCGGTCAGGGCTCGTTGATACCGATCCCGCGACTCCAGGGCGGCAGCGTGTTGTTCAGGTGTTGTGGTGTAGATGGCCGAGCGGTACTGGGTACCAATGTCATTGCCCTGGCCCATGTACTGGGTCGGGTCGTGGTTCTCCCAGAAGATCTTGAACAGCGTGTCCAGATCGACCTGCTCGGGGTGGTACACCACTATGACCGCCTCGGTGTGGCCGGTCATCCCGGTGCAGGTCTCCTCATAGGTCGGATTGGGTGTGGTGCCGCCGCTGTAGCCGGCGGCGGTGGTGTACACCCCGCTCTGCTGCCAGTAGAAACGTTCGGCACCCCAGAAGCACCCCATAGCGACGTAGAGGATCTCCGTGGCGTCCGGGAACGGACCGATGAGCGGCGTGCCCAGAACGTAATGGCGTGCCGACACCGGCATCGGCTCGCTACGCCCGGGAAGCGTGTCCTCGGGGGCGGGCACGGTGAGTTTGGACGGATCCAGTCGACGAAACATCAATACCTCCGGTAGTACTTCAAGCCTAGGTGTCCGGCCCTTTGCCGTCACCTCGAGATTCCTGCCGACCACCGTCGCCGTGGCGACACACCGTCTGCTGGACACACGGCGGGACGTGGTCGGCGGTGACGGGGTTCCCGGTTGTGGCCACCGGGAAACCCCGATGCCGACCGGTCCCGCCAAAAAAAGGCGGCCCGATCGCTGCGCCGTAGCCTTCCGCCGCGAAGTGCACGGGCAATCGATCGGGCCTTACAACGTACAATACCACCATGCGTGTCGATGCTGTAGACGGCGGCCCCTGACAACTGTGTGAAGGTTTATCCAACGACAGGCAGTTTCATTACATTTCGGTGACAACCGGTGGGGCGAAGTGGTCGGAAGCTCAGGTTTCGGTGGCGGCCGGTGCCGGAGGTGCCACCCCGCCTCCCAGAAGGCGGCGAGCCTCCTGAAGAGCCTCCTGGGCCCGTGCCCGCAGCCTGGCCGCCTCCTCCGGGTTGTCGGCCTCGGCTCGATCAGCCAGCAGGAGCAACTCGTCGGCATCGGCGATCAAGTCGACTACCGACTTGCCTTCCGGGTTGTAGCTCCCCCCGGTATCAGGCGAATCCTCCACCGCCGGCTCGTCGCCCTGCTCGACCTCGGGTGCAGTGGGGGCGACGACCGGCTCGGCACCGTCGACCACGCCGGCAATGGCCTCCCCAATCGTCCGGGCCATGAAGATCCGGCCGCCGTTGACGGCCACGATGCGCTGCAGTTCCGGAACCGCAGTGGCACTGTTGGCTTCGACATAGACCGGGCGGACATAGACGATCGTGTCGTCGACCAGCACGATGCTCATCTCGCCGAATTCCACCTTGGCCCCGGCCTTGTCCTTGATGAACTCGGTCAGATCCTGACTCTTACGGATTTCGGCATGGACCAGATCCGGGGCGTTGATCTGCCCCGTGGGAAAATCGAACAGCACGAGCTCCCCGTAGCGCTCGGGATCGGACCGGGCCATCATGAGCCCGGTGAGCTCGGGGCGGGCAGTACTCGAACCTGACGCCCCACCTCGGGGCACAAAGGCCCGCTGGAGCACATACTCGGCCTCTTCGTTGTCGGGCAACCGGGCCATCAGGTAGTGAGGGCGCATGGGCCCGGCGTTTGCCGTCTCGTTCTCCTCGATCTGGGCGTCGATCCGTGGCTGGGCCGCAATCGACCAGGCCACGTCGCCCTGGATGAAGGCGCTGGGTTCGGAAACGACGTAATTCGACCACATGTCGGTCTGCACGGTGAACAACTCGGCCGGATAGCGGAAATGGGCTTCCAATTCGGGGGGAACCTGATCGCTGTCCTCGAACAGTTCGGGGAAGGCGCCACGCCACGCCCGGATCATGGGATCCTCGTCGTCGACCACATACAGCTGGACGTCGCCGTTGTAGGCGTCGACCACGACCTTGACCGAGTTGCGCACATAGTTGTAGCCCCGGGCCAAGCTGGAGTTGGGGGCGATCTGAGTGGCCACCGACTGGGAGTACGGGTATTGATCGGTGGTGGTGTAGCCGTTGAGAATCCAGAAGATGTGGCCGTCGGCCAGAACCGGATAGGGGTCGCTGTCGAACCGCAGGAAGGGGGCCATGGTTCGAACCCGACCGACCACGTCCCTGATGTAGATGACCCGGGACTCGTCGGTGATGTTGTTGGACACCAGAGGGTCGAGCTGGCGGAATCGCAAGGCGAAGGCAGCACGGCGAAGGGGCGAACCCATCGGTACACCGCCATCGCCATCGTAGTTGAAGAGCTCCGACTGGTTGCCGGTCTGGTAGTCGACCTCCTGTCGGTCGGCCCCGATGATGGCGTAGCCTCCGAAATCCTCTCCGAAGTACACGCGGGGCTGATCCATCTGAGCGTTCAACCCCTCGTACACATCGGTGTTGCCCAGCTCGCTGACCAGGAAGTCGAGGGCCCGGGATTCGCTGGCCACCGGCGACCGGCCACTGTCGTAGGCGGCGGCCATGGCCATCCCATAGCCGTGGGTGAAGATGACGTGCTGACGCTCCCAGGTGTCGCCCACCTCGTCCACATTCAGGCCGCGGGCCGAGAGCACCACGGGACGGAGCTCGCCGTCGATCTGGTAACGATCGACGTCCAGCGGGGACGAGAAGCTGAAGATCTTCCGCTCCGCCTCGCTCCGGGTCACCTCATCGAATGCCAGGAAGGGATCGACGACAGGCACATTGTCCAGAACGTCGGAGTACTCCTCGACGTCGTCGGTGCTGAGCCCGGCCTCGTAGGGAAGATCGAGCCGGGTCACGTTGTCGCTGTCGAGCCCATAGGCGAATCGGGTGGCCTCGATGTTGTGGGCCACCCACTCCGCTTCCCGTTGCGACTCCACGGGGGCGACCCGGAGTCGCTGGTAGGCCAGGGGGAAGAGGCTACCGACGACGAAGTGGCTGACCAGCCAGATGCCGATGGCCACCACGGGCAGACCCCAGCCCGGACGCCAGATGTTGTAGACGATCAGCACGCCGCTGAAGATGGAGATGAGGGCCAGAAGGCTGAGTGCGGGTTGGCGAATGATGACATCGGTGGCCAGGGCACCGTGATACTCGCCGGCCTTGTTCGTCACCAGCTCAAAGCGATCGAACCAGTAGGCCACGGCCCGAAGGCCGGCCAGAGCCGCCAGCAATACCGAGACGTGGATCTTCACGCCACGGCCGACCCTGTTGTCGGACAGTGAGGGACGTATGCCACCGTTCAGGTAGTGGGCGATCAGCACCACGATGAGAGTCAGGATCAGAGCGGCGAAGAACCAGTCGACGATGAAGGTCCACATGGGCAGCCGGAATACGTAGAACCCGGCGTCCCGGCCGTACAAGGGATCGACCTGTCCGAAATCCTCGCCGTTTCGAAACAGCACCCAGGTTCGCCACTGGGCCGATGTGTTGGCTCCGGCGATGAGGGCGAACAGCACTCCGAGCCCAAGCCTGACCTTGCCGGCCTGTCCCTCGACCAGTGCATGGTACCGTTCGACCAGCTCCTCCTCGGCCGACGCCGGCCGCTCCGCGGGTTTGAGCCGATCGGCCAGAACCAGGTTGCCCCAGAACAACAGGAAGAACAGTACGCCGAAGATGAGGGCCATCAGCCACTGCAGACCGAGGTACCGGGTCCAGACCGCTCCGATTCCCAGCTGATCGAACCACAGCCAGTCGGTGAAGACACGAGCGATCCCGTTGGCCGACAGAAAAAGAAGCATGACGAGGCCGGCGGCCACGACTGCGACCAGTCGCAGCCGAGACGTACGCGGGCGGTCATTCACAGTACGCATTGAATACGAGGGTACTCGTTCGGCCCAAACCCCAGGACTCAGGGTGCCAAAAAGCCATGGAGGCGTCGTGTTCCCTTTAGCCCGGTTTTCGGTCGGGGCCGGCGGCCGTCCCCTCGATGGCTTCAGGACGGTCGGGGCACCACCAGACAACGACAGTTGGGCAGTGCCAATGGCCGGGCATGACCGCTGGGGAACGCCGTTCCCTTGACCACGTCACCCCGACTGGCATTGATCTCACAGACCGGATCGGGGTCATGACGGGGATCGAGGTCCCAGATGACGGCCGTGCCGTCGGCGATGGTCTCGTACAAACCGATGGCGAACGCCTCGTACATGGCGTCCTCGGTGACATCGACCAGGCTGGTGTTGCGGAACTCGCGGTAGATGGCACGAATAGGCTCGAGAATTCGCTCACGGTCGTCGTCGGTGTTCTGCTCCACCAGCTGGATCACCGGCAGCCGAACCCTGTCAACGATGTAGTTGGCCAACTGCCGCTGCAGGTTGTCGAGCGTGGCACGGGACGACCGACGGGCACCTCCGGAACGGGCACCGGCCTGACCGACGGGCTCCAGCCCCTCCTGAAGGGGAGCCAGGTATCGATCCAGTTGCTCGGCGAACGAGGGGAGTTCGGACACCTCGATGGCCCCCCGACCGGCCCGGAGGCGATCCAGCAGATCGCTCTGGTCGTCGTTGAGGGCACGGCGCATGGCCCGATGGAACTCGTCGGCCTTGCGCAATGCCGAATCCCGGGCGGCAAAGTGGGGAGCCAACCGACCCCGGTAGTGAGCCTCGATCAGCAGATCACCACGGTTGGCGTCGGGCGGCGTGGCCTCGGAGCGGGAAGCCACGGTGGTGATGACCTGGTCCAGACGCTGACCGCTCGAACTCCTGGCCACCTCGACCGAGGAATCATCGGCGTCATCGGACTCGCCGGCGACGGCCCCGTCGTCGGTCGATCGTAGATCAGCCTCGGTCAGTTCGATGGTGTTGAAGCCTTCGATCAGACCGCCGGCGATGCGGGCCGCCTGATCGTCGGGGTCGGTGCCACCGTGGGTGGTGTCCCGGTGTGTGGTGTCATCATCGTCGGTCTTGTCGGTCTCGGGGGTGTCGCCCGCCGATTCAACCGAGGACCGACCGTCAGGGCCGCCGTCGTCGGACTCGTCTTCGTTCCCGGCCTGGGTGTCGGCCTCGGCGTCCGCGGAATCGGACCCGCCGGCAACCTCGAGTGTGGAGTCGTCGACGGCGTCGGCCTCGGTCTCAACGGTGTCGGCC
>JAHEJM010000014.1:12966-33598 GCA_024638815.1 Acidimicrobiales bacterium
CGGCCTCGGTCTCAACGGCCTTGCCACGGGGCCCGTCCCCACCGGTCTTGCGCTCGGCCAGAGCGGTGGCCGTTCCCGGTGCCGACGTCGACGGGGGCGCCTCATCTCCCCCCCCGGCGCCCTGTGCCACCGATTGGTCCCCGGAACTCCGACCCGAACGGCCGCTGCGGCGCCTCGATCTCGACTTCTTGGACCGCCTCGAACCACTTGACGGGCTACGGGGTCCGCCTGAGGCCGACGACCCGCCATCGGATCCGTCGGTCAGGTCGATCGTGGCCTGTCCGCCGCCATCGTCCCCCGAAGCGTCATCACTTGCGTCGGCATCGACAGTGTCTGGAGCCGGCGGGAGCTTGTCGTCCAGCTCGACCACCAACTGTTCTATCTCGGCCTTGAGAGTCTGCTCATCGGCCACCGCATCGCCCAACTCATCTCGTGCTGTCTTCACCGAGATCTCGTCCAAGCGCTCCGACAACGACTCGAGTTCGGATCGAGCCACCACCAGGGCCATCACCAACCGATCCCGAGCAGATGTCATCTCCTCGAGATCCGTCCTGGTCCTCGTCCGCTCGACGACCAGTTCCGACAGGATCTGTTGGCGAAGCGCTTCGGCGTCGGCCACGATCTGCTCCGCCCGTTCCCGAGCCGACGTTTCCTTGTTCTCGGCCTGGGACTCGACGTCGGACAGTATGCGGGTGGTCTCCTCCAACACCATCTGCCGGTGTTGTTCGGCCTCCTCCCGGGTGCGCTCCGCCGCCTGCTCGGCCTCGCCCGATACCTGGGCCACCAGCTCCTCGGCCTCTTTTTGCTTGTCGGCCACGATTCGCCGAGCGTTGCGCCTGGCCTTACTGAGTTCGCCCCGAGCCTGCTTGTCGAATTCTTTGGCCTCGGATTCGGCTCGTTTGACGATGTCGACCGCCGCCGAACGAGCCGATTCGAGGACTCGAGCCGTTTCCTTACCCAACAGCTCAATGGCCCGGTGTTCGTCGAACACCACGTCGTCGTCACGGTCGTCGTCGCCCTCATCGTCGTCCCGACCCCGATAGCCACTCGAGGAGCGGTCATCCTGTCCCGGTTGTGATCGGCGTCGGTCGCCTCCCCGACCACCACGCCCGGTGCCCCGGTCGCCGTCGACCGACCGCTGAACAAGCTCGAGCTCGAGATCTCGGAGTTCGGCCCGCAGGACCTCGTTCTCCTCCTCGAGCTCCTCGATGCGATCGAGGGTTGTGGTCCGGGTCAGGGCGGCGAGGGCGTCTTCGCCCTGTTCCTCGAGGGCGGATGCCAGACGGGTCAAGTAATGACGGACGGCGTCCTGGTCGTAACCCCGAAAGGCGGTGGGGAACTCGGCGGTAGCGATCTGATGGGGAGCGAACTCGGGGTCACTCTGCATAGCCATACAACGATGCTACGGCCTATGGCGGTGGAAATGCTGGATGTTCGACCCCTCGTCCGAACCGTCATCACCGGTCCTCGACGGACCGCGCACTCCCGGACCGTCAGTTCCGGCCCTGGTTGGCCGCCGCGTACTCGGTGATGGCGTCCACGTCGCCTCCCAAGTCGGCCAGAGCCCTCAAGGCCTCGTCGACGGTGGATACCGGAATGATGGTCAGGTCATCCCCGGCCCGCTCTTTCACCTCGACCAATTCGGCCTCGCCCAGCGCGCTGGGCACGATGAAATGGTCGATACCGAGATCCCGAACCGTCGCCGCCTTCTGAACCACCCCACCAACCGGGCCGACCTGCCCGGCGGCGTTGATGGCACCGGTGATGGCCACGGCCTCACCCCCGGTGAGTTCGCCTTCGGTCAGTTGGTCGAGCACAGCCAGGGTGAAGGCCAGGCCGGCCGAGGGTCCACCGACCGAACCCGAGTCGATCTCGACGTTGAAAGAGAACTCGTCGCTGAACTTGAGCCGATCGGCGGGCTGGATGCCGAGGAATGCACCTCCGATGTTGTCGGGATGCTCCCCCAGTTCGATCTCCAGGGCGAGGGTGCCGTCGCCGCCGAAACGCTCAACCACCAACTTGACGGCGTCACCGGGCTGATAGCGACCCAGGATGTCGACCAGATCCTGGGTGTTTTTTGTCGGCTCACCGTCTATGGAAAGAATGGAATCACCGGGTTCGAGAATGCCGTCGGCCGCCTCACCCGGAACCAGCTGCTGGAGAACCACGGCATCGGTTTGGACGGCGTCATAGCCCAGCTCCTCCAGCGCCACGGCCACCGCCACCTTTTTCGAGTCGTTCATCAGCTCCAGGTTGAATTCCCGGTTCTCCTCCGGCGTCCTGTCGCCCAGAATGACCTCCTCGGGCAGGACTTCGACATCCGAGTCGAACCGCAGCCACAGATACTCCCAAACGTTCGGCCGTTGGCGCACCCTGACGGTCAGATACATGAGCTCGCCCTCGCTGGGGTACTCCTCGATCCCGTCGATGGTGAGCAGGGGCTCGGTGTCACGAGCCGCGCCCGGGACCAGCGCAACATATGGCAACTTGAGCAGGATTCCGCCCACAATCACCGCAGCGGCCACGACACCGGCCAAAGTGGCGCCCCACAGCAGGATGGATCGCCGGTCGGTCAGATCGATCCCACGCCTCAACGGGCGTCGGTGGTCGGCCGGTATCGACGCGTCCGAATTCCCACCGTCGGTGCCGACATCGCCGCCATGCCCATCGGCTACAGTACTGCTGTCGTCATCCATCACGTTCTATCGGAGTCTCTGCGGAGCGGATAACGACAACGCTACAGCGCCCCGCCGAAAGGGCCGAGAAAATCAGCCGACTACCCTCGCTCGACGCTCCGAGCCGTGATGGGCGGGTACCGACGAAACAACAAGCCCTCATGCAGCAGATGACGCATCAGCACACCGATCGCCGGGGACCCCGAAAAGTCCGAACACCCTTCTGGCGACGCATCACCGCCCTGTTCACTCTGGGCTCGATGGTGGTTGTCGGTGGTCTGGCCCTGGCCGCCATGATCACGCTCGCGGTCGTGATGCTGATCTTCCTCATCGAGCGGGCCATCGCCTGACGGAGTTGCCGATGGGCCAGGCCGACGCCTGCTGGTAGTGCTGAGGGAGCGGGGCCGACGCCTGCCGGCTCCGATCCGATCAGCGCCCGAACAGACCCCGTTTGGCCCCCGAGCCGGTGCCGTCGTCGGTCGACTCTGAGCCCCCGTCGGATCCCAGACCAGCGGTCGATGCCGCCAGGTCGGCACCGGAGTCCGCCGGCGGATCGAGCGGGCCAAGGGCTTCGACCGGTTCGCTCTGAGCCGGCTCGTAGCTCTCGCCACCACCGCTGAGACCGTTGGCGCCGTTGGACCCAAGCGCTCCGTTGGTCGGCGATGCGCCGGCCTCGTCCTCAACCTCGTCGGACAGGCTATCGGCCAGCTCAACCCTGAAGTAGGGCCTGTACTGGAAGACCACTTCCTCCAACCGGAAGATGCGGGCGTGTTCCACACCCTGCTCGTTCCGCATCGACTCCACGAATCCCACGGCGTCATGGATGTCGTCGGTTTGGTGGTAGCCCGGCTTCCCGTCGGATCCCCGATAGATGACCATGTGTGACACGGCTGCTCCCTAGTACCTGAACTCTTGCCTACGCTGGTGATGATCCAGACTAGAGGTTCTGCGAAAAGTAATGAACTTGCAACATTATTGTCGAAGCATCGCCATGGCAGGCCATGCGGGGGATGAGGCCCGGATTCGAGACGGCCTGAACCACGATCACCCGAGGGTCAGAACGACGGCCTTGGGTGCGGCGGCCAGAGTCGGCCTGCTCAATACCGCTATTCTTCAACGGTTTTTGCAGGACCAGGACGACGACGTTGTGTATCGGGCTTTGGAGCTGATTCCCGCCCTGCCCGACGGTGCGGCACTTACCGACGTGGTCATCGCGAAATTGGATGCTCCACAGTTTTCGGAGATGGCCGCTTTCGTCCTCGGCGAGCTGCAGCTTGACGGAGCAGCTCGTGACCGAGCCGTCGCCGCACTGGTTGCCCAGGTCGACAACCACAGCGACCCATTGTGCCGGGAATCGGCGGTGGCCGCCCTCGGGGCCCTGGGCGACGGAGTCGAGGCCATTCTGCGGGCCACATCCGATGTGGCCACCGTTCGGCGGCGTGCCGTTCTGGCTCTGGCCCCGTTCGACGGACCCGAGGTCGAGGCCGCCCTGCGCCGGGCCGACGACGACCGGGACTGGCAGGTCCGGCAGGCGGCCGAGGACCTCCTGGCCGACGATGGGCCCGCCCCACGGTCGGGATGATCAGCACGGCCGGCGCCTTGGGCAGTGTCGTCGTTGCGTGCGGTTCAGCGTCGCGGTTCAACCGTCGCGGTTCAGTCGGCGGTGAGTTGATCGACCGTGACGATGTGCTGGGCCTCGCGACCCCAGCTCGAGCCCTCGGACCAGTCCTCCCGTTTCCAGATGGGGACCGTGGCCTTGAGTGAGTCGATACCGAACCGGGCCGCCTCGAACGCCTCTCCTCGGTGGGGGGAGGAAACGGCCACGACCACCGCCGCCTCGGTCAGCGGGACCTCACCGGTTCGGTGGAGGAGGACAAGTCGTCCCAGATCGGGCCAGCGCCGGCGGGCCTCCTGGCAAACGGCCCGCAGTCGCGGCGTGACCTGCTCGTCGTAGGCCTCGTACTCAAGGCGGGTCACTCCGTCCCGACCGACCGAATGATCCCGCGCCGTTCCGGTGAACACGACCACGGCCCCGCAACTGGGGGCGACAACCCAATTCGAGGCAACGACGACCGGAAGGGGGCCGTGGAACAGGCCAACCCAGTCGTCACCGTCGCCGGGAGGCTCGATCATCACATCGGGACCGGTCACGGATACCAGTGTAGGGATGCCGCTGCCACCGCTTGGGCGGGAATGGGAAAAAGTCCCCGACCCGGCTAACGATGTAGAGGGCGCGGATTCACCGCCGCTACTCAGAAGTATTCTGTAGTCCGTGCCCATGGACGACGGTGATGCGAGGAGCGGGGACTCCGTCCCCGATCCCGATGATCGCTTGTGGCGTCACCCCTCGGAGTTGGCGGCGGGTGCCGGGACGGTGCCGATCGGCCGGATCGACGGTGGTGGTCCGGGTGTAGGGTCCAGAGCGGTCGCCGTCATAGCCGTGGCCGCAGGAGCCCTCTACCTGAGCTGGTATCTGGCCGGATCGACCTCGAGCCGATCGGTGTTCAGCCAAACAGCGAATCAGGCCGTGTCGGCCACCTCCGCCAACGTCACGACCGCCACCGTGTCCGTCCCGACAACCACGGATGCCTCCCCGTCGAACTCGACTGCATCCGATGAGACCGCTCCAGCGTCGAACACCGGGGCTTTCGAGGCATCGCCCCCGGACACCGGATCGCCGAAGACCGTACCCTCCACCCTGGCCCTTGGACCCCTCGACAACGGCGACCTCACGTCCTACTCCGGGGAGTCCGTCGGCCCCCTGCTGGAGTCGCTGAACCGCCAAGCGAACGAACAACGCCAGGCCGGCCTTTACAAGCATCGAACCGGGCGGGAACCCCTGGCACGCTTCATCGCCCACAACGGGATGCTGCTGACCAGCGCCAGTGCGCTGGCCGGCCGGAGCCAACTGTCGCTGTGGGATACGAACGACTGGCTGGCATGCGATGTGACCGCCATCGATCCAGTCAGCGACGTTGCCGTACTCGAGCCCGAGATCTGGTCGGAGCAGCTCGACGCCATGGCCAGGACCATCGATCCCGACCCGCCACCGGTTGTGCTGAACCAGACGGTGATGATCAGGCCGACGACACAAACCGATGCCGGTACCGAGGGCACCAATGTCGACACCGGTGCCGTCGTGGGTCTTGAAGAACGTGTCGAGCACTGGGGCGGACACGCCGTCTACGACGGCGCCCGGACCACCATCGAGTTCAGGCCGTCCCTGGCCGGTGGGCGGCTCCTGGACAACCGGGGTCGGACGATGGGCATGATCATCAACGGCAGCTCGTGGAGTCTGGCCGCCATGCCCATCGACTCGGCCCTCGACATAGCCGACTTGCTGATGGCCAACGACGAGCCCGATACCGGCCGGCTGGGGCTGGAGACGATCACCCATGCCGGCGGGGCGGCCCGGGTGACGTGGGTCGACCCCGATGGCCCATCGGCCGGACTACTCGATCGCGGTGACATCATCGAGACCTGGGACGGGGAGCCGGTTGTCGACGCCGACCACCTCGTCCACCTGGTGCGCCGGACGCCGGCCGACCGTCCGGTGGAGATCGGCGTTCGTCGTCGGGGACGGACCGGAACGACCAGGCTGATCCCGGCCCCGACGGTCGTCAACGACTGAGTCGGCGCACCGCCCACATCGCGCCACCGACGACGGCTGCTCCGGCCGCCGAGGCCGCCCCCAGCGCCAACTCCTGGCGGCGTTGAGGTCCCAGTGACGCCAACAGAGGCGGTGGGGTCCCGGCGATGTAGCTCTCCTCGTTACTGAAGGCGGGTCGCCATCCCTCGGCCTTCAGCTTGTCGGTGGCCACCACCCACGGGTGCCGAACGTAGGGTTCGAGGCCGGCCAGAAGTGACTCGTCGGCCAGCGTCTTGGCGGCCCGAAGCCGAAGCCGCCCGACCTGCTCCGGCAACCTGACCTCGCTCTCACCGCGCAGGGCCCGGAAGTCATCGGCCCCGATCCAGCCATCGGCGGCCACGTTGTAGACCGCGTCCAGCTTCCTGATCGCGGCCAGGATGACGGCGTCGGCCAGATCCTGGTCGTGGATGAACTGCACCGGCGGATCGACCTGATCCGGACGCAGAGCCAGGGCGGCCCGAAGAGCCAGACCGATCCAACTCGAACCACCCTCGGAGAACGAGGTGGTCGGGCGGAGAACGGTCAAGCCGGCTCCGGTCTGTCGGGCCCAGCTCCGTGCCTGCAGCTCCATCTCCGCTTTGGTCACGGCATAGTCGAATGTCGACTCGGGTCGCAGTCGCTGAGACTCGGGGATGGGTACCGGGTTGTCGGCGTAGGCACCGTAGACCATGGCCGACGACAGCACCACCAAGTGGCCCACACCGCATTCCGCCGCCGCCCGCTGGATGGTGCCGAGCACATCCACCGTCGATGATCGTGGCCGCCTCGACCGCCCGTCGGCCAGGTGAACCACCGACGTTGCGCTGGCGAACAGCGACTCCAGATCGGCCGAGCCCAGTTCGACGCGGTGGATATCAAGCCGATCCCCGGCATCGGCATCCACCGGCGAGGAACCGGGTTCGGAGCCGGCCCCGAACAGGTGGCGAGACGACAGTGGAGCCCGATCGAGGGCCACGATCCTGGTGTCGGCTTCGACAATCTGCGGGCTTCGCAGCAGGCCGGCCACCACCCGTCGGCCGAGAACTCCACCCGCTCCGGTAACAACAATCGACCTCACTCCTCTACCATGCCCTTGTGAGCAGTTCCAATCCACTCGGCGGTGACGTTCCGTTCTTCGACTTCAATTCCCTGCTGGGAGGGTTGTCGGGCGCCGATCCTTGGAAGGCGGCGACCGAGATCGCCATGTCCATCGCCTCTGATGGTGGATCCGAGCACAACATTGATCCCTCGGTCCGGTTGGCGGTCGAGGATCTTGCCCGGGTGGCCGAACTCCACGTACAGCAGGCGCCCGGGGTCCGGCTACCGCCCGGCACCAAGGTGTCGGCCGTGACGAAGTCGGTGTGGGCGGCTCAGAGCGTCGCCGCCTACCGTCCGTTCTTCGAACGATTCGGCGAGGCCCTGTCGGCCAGCATGGAGGCCGAGACCTCGGCCATCGTGAACGAGATGGGTGGCGACCAGGGCGACGATCTCGAGCCGACCGACTCACCGTCGGACGATCCCATGGCCGAGCTGGTCGGGCTGTTCCCGGCTCAGATGATGAGCCAGCTGTTCTCGGCCCTCGGGCCCATGCTGGTGTCGACCAGTGCCGGCTCCATGATCGGCCATCTCGGCCAGCAGGCGTTGGGCCAGTACGATCTGCCCATCCCCCGCTCCGGTTCCGAGGTGCTGGTCGTGCCCGGCAACATCGACGAGGCCGCCATCGAGTGGGATGTGGCTGCCAACGATCTGCGGCTCTGGGTCCTGATCCACGATCTGGTGGCCCACGCCGTGCTCTCGGTGCCCCACGTGAAGTCCCGGCTGGAGGCGCTGCTCCTCGACTTCGCCTCGGCCTTCCGCCCCAACCAGCAGGCCATCGCCGAACGGTTCGGCACCATCACCGACATTGCCGAGATGCAGCAGCTCTCGGAGGACATCGGTAATCCCGACGTGGTGCTGTCGCTCATGCGGTCCCCGGCCCATGACCTGTTGGTGCCCCAGCTCGACGCACTGATCGCCGCCATCCTCGGCTTCGTCCGCCACACCGTGGCCGAGATCACCGACGGGCTTGTCATGTCACGGGGTCGGATCGAGGAACGGATCTGGGAACGGTGGACCGATGTGGCCCCGGCCGACCGTTTCATGGAACGGCTGCTCGGACTCGAGATCGATGAGCAAACCCTGAACCGAGGTCGGAACTTCATCTCCGGAATCGTTGACCGGGCGGGCGAGGTCGGCTTGAGGCGGCTGTGGGGCGACGAACTCGACATGCCCACCGCGGCCGAGGTCGACGCCCCCGGACTCTGGCTGGCCCGGATCGGGCTCGATGACGATGCCGACAGCCTCAGCCTCGACGTGCCCGACGACCTGTCCGGCCTCGACGACGATCCGGCCTGGGGCGACGACGACTGAGGCTGCGCCGCCGGACATCGGCCGGGGCGGGCTCAGCGGTTCCGGCCTCGCCGCTTGGCCAGGTCCTGGGGTGAAGACGCCGACACCACCGGGGGGTGACGATCACGAGTCGAGCCCGGCGGTGACGGCGCGTCGGTGCCTCCCGAATCAGGCCCCGACTCCGAACCGGGCCCGTTTCGATCCTCGGGCGTGGTGTCCTCGGATCGGGATCGGAACCAGGTCCGACCCCGGAGGCGCCGACCCAACGGATCGGGCATCCGGTCGGCCAGTCGGTCGATGCCGTCATGAAGGATGCCATCGGAGATCACGGCCGCCGGATTGGGGGTTCGCCCGATCCAGTAGGTTGCGGCCACGAACAGAGCCGATCCGGCGACCATCAGGTAGCCGATGCGGGCCGGTAGGGGGATGACCACCGGGACGATGGCGCCCAGCACCCAGATGAGCTGGAATCGACTCTCGTAACGACTGAAGGTGCGGCCCAGGTTGGCTCCCGGAGCGTCGCGTTGGATGATGGCGTCGAATGCCTGCTTACCCCCCTGGGCGGCCAGGGCGATACCGGCGGCCATGATGAAAGCCCCGGCCAGGCCGGTTGAGATGGCGGCCAGCATGGCAAGGATGGTCAAGGCGATGAGGGCGTAGGCCAGGATGCGTTCCTCCCGGAGCCTGGTCCGGAGCCGGGGCACGCCGGCCGATCCCAGCAACCCGCCGATACCGACGCCGACCAGGGCCACGCCGAAATGCCACGGTGGTGCTGCCCCGCTGGTCAGGTTGAGACGCTCGAATCCCATCAGCTCCCGGACCTGATGGCCGAGTTCGACGCCGGCGCTGGTGGGACCGGGATCCACCCCGCCCCGCAGGTCGAAGGCCAGCAGCATGGTGATGAACCCGACCACACCGCGCAGGTAGCCCATGGCACTGGAACTCACGAGGATGCCGGCACCCAGCAGTTTCCGCCGCTCGGCCGGATCCTCCCCTTTTGCCGCCACCGTGGTCGACGGGATTCCGAAGCCCAACACGGTGGCGGTCAGGAACACGATCACCCCGAGACCCAGCACCCAGGGAGCACCCCCCAACTGCAGCAGGGCGACACCGGGGATGCTGGCCGCCGCCCCCGACAAGGCCGAGAGTATGGCCAGCCGGGAGTTGGAGCGGACCAGCACGGCGTCGGATTCGACGGTGGTCGGCACCACTGCGCTCTTGGCCACGGCATAGGTTTTGCCCATGACCAACATGGAGAACGCCAGGGGGAACAGCAGCCAATCCTGGACGTAGCGAACCAGAGCGGCCATGAGCAGGGCTCGGACGAAGGCCGACCCGATAATCATGAATCGGTGGCCGCCCCGGAGCCGATCCATGAACGGTCCGAGCAGCGGTGCGACGAACGCGAAGGGGGCGAGTGTCAGCACCAGGTAGGCCCCAACCCGCCACCTGGCGTCGTTGGGGTCGACATCGAAGAACAACGAATCGGCCAGGGCGATGGCCAGCAGCGTGTCACCGGCCACCGAGAAGGCATGGGTTCGGGCCAGCCGCTGGAACGGCGTCACCGACGAGCCCTTGCGCCGTGAGTTCTCCCCGCCCGCCGCCGGGTCCACTCCACGACGAGCCGAGTCGAGTCTCGAGTCCGTCACTGCACCCATCGTAGTGGCCCCGCCCGCGGCGTGGTGCCCCATCACGACGCACCGCCGTTGATGGAGGGTCCGCTCAGCGGGGCAGGTCGAACTTGTAGCCCAGACCGCGGATGGTGATGATGCGGGTGGGGGAACCCGGGTCGGACTCGATCTTCGATCGCAGTCGCTTGATGTGCACATCCAGGGTTTTGGTGTCGCCGACATAGTCGTGACCCCACACCCGGTCGATCAGCATGTCCCGGGTCAGGACCCGGCCGGCGTTGTCCATGAGGTAGTTCAGCAGCTCGAACTCCTTGAGCGGCAGTGAAACCGGCTCACCCCGAACCAGGACCTCGTGGCGGGCGGCATTGATGGAGACATCGCCCACCACCACCTCCTCATCGAGCAGGTCGCGGTCGGGCTCGGGCTCTTGGCCGCCATTGTCGTCGATGCCGGCGGATCGCCGCAGTACGGCCCGAATTCGGGCCACCAACTCCCGCATGCGGTACGGTTTGGTCACATAGTCGTCGGCCCCGACCTCGAGCCCGACCACGGTGTCCACCTCGGCCGACTTTGCCGTGACCATGATGATGGGCACGGCCGAGCGGTTCCGGATCTCGCGGCAGACGTCGAGACCCGAGATCCTGGGCAGCATCATGTCGAGCAACACGAGATCGGGATCGATCTCGTCGAAGCGGTTCAGGGCCTCGGCTCCGTCCCGAGCGATCTCCACCTCGAACCCTTCTCGGTTCAGCCCGATCGTCACCGCATCGAGAAAGGCCTCCTCGTCCTCAACCACAAGAATCTTCAGCCGGTCGTCCATGGTCAGTGCATCGTCCCCTCATCACCGGATGTCGTCGTGCCATTGCCGGCCGACAGCAGATTGTCGGCGTCGAACCGATCGGTGTGAAGCCGGGTAGGGAGGAGCGGAAGGGAGACGGTGAACGTCGAGCCTCGGCCCTCGATCGAGTCAACCGACACCGTGCCGCCATGGTTCATCACCGCATGGCGCACGATGGACAGGCCCAGCCCGGTACCACCGGTCTCGCGGCTGCGAGCGGTGTCGACCCGGTAGAAGCGCTCGAAGATCCGGGCCAGATCCCGCTCGGGTATACCGATTCCGGAGTCGATCACCGAGAGCACAGCCAATGGCTCGTGGCCCCCGTCGGACGGTCCCGACTCGGCATCCACCGTCCCATCGTGGATGCCGAGGCGCAGGGTCACCGTGGCGCCCTCGTAGGAGTATTTGATGGCGTTCTCGAGCAGATTGGCCACCGCCGACACCAACTGGCCCCGATCGCAGTCGATCAGGATCGGACCGTCGAAGGTACGGTTGACGGCCACCGTGATCGACCGGACCGTCGCCGCCGCGGCAACCCGCTCGATGGCCATTCGGGCGATGGAGGCAAGATCCGTTGTCTCCCGAGCGTCGATGGGACCGGATTCCAGTCGGGACAGCACGAGGAGATCATCTATCGTCTGCACCAATCGGTCGGCCTCCTGCTGAAGGCGATCGGTGAGCCGCCGGATGACCTCGGGATCATCGGAGTCGCTCAGGGCGTCGAGCAGCACGGTCATGGCTCCCACCGGTGTTCGCAACTCGTGACTGACGTTGGCCACGAAGTCCCTACGGACCCGCTCGAGGTGGCGTTCCTCGGTGACGTCCTCTATCACGATGACCGCTCCCCCGACGGACTCGCCGTCATGGGTCGGCGAGGCCTGGACCAGCAGGGATTTGGCCGGTGGGTCGTGGAGCTCCACCGCCTCCTCCAGCGACAGGCCGATCATTGCTCCCTGGACCACCCGTTCCAGTGCGGCGTCGACGATAGCGTTGCCGTGGCGCCGTGTGGTGTAGTGCCGGGCGACCCGATTGCGGTAGACCTCATCGCCGTCGGCGTCGAATACGACCACACCGAGACGGAGATCGTCCAGTGCCTGGCGGATCTGGGCCCGTTCGGCCGGTGGCTCCGGTAAGGCCGCCCGTTGTCCGATGGCCTCCTGAGGCAACCCGGTCCGGATGTCGCCCTTGTCCTCATCACCGTGGCGCGACCCGAGCCACCATCCGAGAAGCACGCCGGCGGCACCGGCGGCCACGGCGATGAGCAGCTCAGCCATACCGGCTCACATCACTCCTCCGAATCGTCCCGGTCCATCGACTCGATGTTCGGTCCACCTCCGGTCGGCGCAGCGTCGCCGGCCGCCGTATCGTCGGATCTGTGCATGTAGGCATGTTCGAGCAATCGCCCGGTCACCATGTAGACGACTCGTTCACCGATGTTGACGGCATGATCGCCGATCCGCTCGTAGTATCGGGCGATCAGGGCGAGCTGGACGGCCGGGCCGAGGTCCAGCTCCCGACCGACGTTGGCTTCGAAGATGGATTCGATCATGTCACGGTTGAGCTGATCGAGTTCATCGTCGATGTCGCCCAGGGCCGTGGCCAGTGGGACATCACCGTCGGCGAATGCGTCGATCGACAATCGAAGCAGCTTGTTGGCCTCCTTGGCCATGGCTGCCAGCAGTCCCCTCACGTGGGGACTCAACGTCGCCCCGTACAGCCGACGCGACGACTTGCAGACGTTCACCATAAGGTCGGCAGATCGTTCGATTTCACCGATCAGCTTCACAATGGTGACAAGCCGACGCAGCTCCCCGGCCATCGGGGCCTGCCGGGCGATGATGCTGACACAGCGCTCCTCCAGCTCGTAGGACAACTCGTCGATCTCGTCGTCCCCGTCGATGACCTTCTGGATCTCGGTCAGATCACCGGAAAGCATGGCATCGGTACCCCAGGGGATGGTCTCACACGCCATGGCCCCAAGGCGGATCACACCATTGGTGAGATCCTCCATTTCCTTGTGGTAGGCCAGGCGATGCTCGGCCTGGGGCGGTTCGGGGATGGGTTCTTCTTCCGACATGTCGTTTTCCGTTTCAGGGCCTTGACGATCTTCGGACCGGACAGGGCGGACTCTAGCCGAACCGCCCGGTCACGTAATTCTCGGTCCGCTGATCACTGGGATTGGAGAAGATGCGTTCGGTGAAGTCGAACTCGACCAGTTGGCCGGTTCGGCGGTCACTCTGAGAGTCGAGTTCGGTGGTGAAGAACCCGCAGCGGTCGCTGACCCGGGCCGCCTGCTGCATGTTGTGGGTCACGATCATGATCGAGTAGTCGGCCTTCAGCTCCTGCATGAGGTCCTCGATACGACCGGTGGCGATTGGATCAAGGGCTGAACACGGCTCATCCATGAGCAACACGTCGGGCTTGGTGGCGATGGCCCGGGCGATGCACAGCCGCTGCTGCTGACCGCCCGACAGGCCGAGGGCCGACTCGTTGAGGCGATCCTTCACCTCGTCCCAGATGGCGGCGGACTGAAGCGATTCCTCCACCAGGTCATCCCATTCCTTCTTGGGAATGCCGGCGATCTTCGGACCGTAGGTGACGTTGTCCCTGATCGACTTGGGGAACGGGTTGGGCTTCTGGAACACCATGCCGATCCGGCGTCGGACCTCGACCGGATCCACTTTGGCGCCATACAGATCGACGCCCAGGTAACTGACGGTTCCCTCCACCCTGGCCCCGGGGATCAGGTCGTTCATGCGATTGATGCTGCGGAGAACGGTGGATTTGCCGCAGCCCGAGGGTCCGATCATGGCGGTGATCTCGTTCTCGTGGATGGGCATGGTGACGTCTCGCACCGCCCGGAACTCCCCGTAGTACACCGAGACATCATCCAGGTGGACCACGGCGTTGGGAGTCTCGGGTGACTCGCCGGCGACGGTCACCGCCGACCGGTCGGTTTCACGGATCGACGTGGCGTCCACAGGCTCGGGATCGGCACTCATGGTTGATTTCCTAACCTTCACGTTTCGCCTCGAATCGGTTTCGAAGGTAGACGGCGACGGCATTGAAGCTCAAAACCACCAGGAGCAGGATCACGATGGCGGCGGAGGTCACCGGAATCCAATCATCGCCCGGCTGCTTGGCCAGATCGGTGATGACGATCGGCATGGCCGTGAACTTCTCGCCGAGCTGCTGCAGCTCGAAGAACCCGGTTCGGGGACCGAGCTTGCCCTGTACCGCGCCCACCAGGATCAGCGGCGCAGCCTCGCCCAATGCTCGGGCCAGTGACAGCAGAGTGCCGGTGAGAATGCCGGGCGCGGCATAGGGCAGGATGTGGGACTTGATGACCTCCCACTTGGTGGCCCCCACACCGTAGGCCGCCTCCCGGAGGCTGGAGGGCACGGCACGGATGGCCTCGGCCGAAGTGATGATGACCACGGGCAGGGCCAGGACGGCGAGGGTCAGACCCCCCGCTGCGGTCGTGTTGCCCCGGGAAAACGCCACATCGCCGTACACCCCATTGAGCAGGCCAACGAAGATGGTGAGCCCGAGAATGCCGTACACCACCGACGGCACTCCAGCCAGGTTCCGAATGTTGACGTTGATGAACCGGGTCAGCCGGTTGTCGGGAGCGTACTCCTCGAGGTAGACGGCGGCGGCGATACCGGTGGGAAAGGTGAACACGATGACGAACACGCCGATCCAGAACGTGCCTCGCAGACCCTGAAAGACCCCGGTCTCATCGGCCGAGGTTCGAGTCGGGTTGGCCAGGAACGTCCCGAGGTGATCGGTGAGCACCGGCCAGCTCTTGGTAATGACGTCGTGAAGCAGCACGCCGAGCACCAGCAGGGCGAACAGCAGGGTGGAGATCAGCGACCATTTGAACACTGCGCTGGCCCAGTCGACACCGCCCCGCTCGACCTGATCCCGGACCCGGTCCGAGGTCTTCTTGTCGAGGATGGGTTGCATGACGGCCATCAGTAGACCTGCCTTACCCGGCGGACGAATCCGGCTGCGATCAGGTTGAGGGTGAAGGTGATGACGAAGAGCACGAAGCCGACGAAGAACAGTGACCCGAAGCTCAGCTCCGAGATCGTGCCGTCGGTGCCCGAGGCCTGGCTGGCCATGGCTGCGGTCATGGTCGAACCCCGTTCCAGTGGGCTGAGCGTGAACTGGGCCGAGTTGCCGGACGCTCCGGCGGCCAGGAACACCACCATGGTCTCGCCGATGGCACGGGAGACGGCAACGATGAACGCCGCCACCAGACCCGATACCGCAGCCGGTAACACCACCGACAACGTGGTTGTCTTGTGACGGGCGCCAAGCCCGGCGGAGGCCTCACGGAGCGAGCGGGGAACCGATCGCATGGCGTCCTCGGAGATGGAGGCCATGAGGGGAATCGTCAGCAAGCCGACACCGAGTCCGGCGGCCAGCAGGCTCTGGGCGTCGGCCTCGACGAAGACCCGTTGCACGATGTTGGGGGCGATCCACCGCAGGGCGAAGAACCCGAGCACCACCGAGGGGATTCCGGCCAGGACCTCGAGCACCGGCTTGACCACCTTGCGAACCCGATCGTTGGCGTACTCGGAGAGATACACCGCCGCGCCCAGCCCGACCGGGCCGGCCACGACCATGGCCACAATGGTGACGATCACGCTGCCAACCAGCAGGGTCTTGATGTCGAATTGGTAGAACCGAGGAGCCCATTGATCGGACCAGAGGTTGGCGAAGCCGATGCCCTCCCGGGCCGCCTCGAGGTCAACGGCCGGCGGGTTGGCCAGATTGATCAGGAACTCGACGGCACGATAGAGCAGTGAGCCGACGATGCCGCCGGTGATGAGAACCGATGTGAGTGCGGCCGCAGCCACGAGGTAGCGAACCAGCTGTTCCCGGACCTGGCGCCGCCTCGATCCGGCAAGGACCCCGGCCGACTCCAACGAACCGCCACCCAGGGTCGTTGTCATCGCCTGCTCCCCGAGCCAGGTCCGTCAGCCATCCGATCCCGTTCCTCGCACCCCGACCGAACCGGTCGATTCATGAACCTGCGTCATCTCAAGACCGACGGTAGGGGAACGTGGTTACGGGCCGACGGTGGGACCCTGAACAGTTGGTGAACAGCGAATGAACCCATTCCGGTCGGCGACCGGCCCGCTCGCTCAGCCCTCGGTGTCTCCCACTGTCGACAATTCGGCCAGCAGCGACCGGGCATGGCCGTAGGACAGAAGCTGCTCGGCCTCCGACCGGGGCAGCCAGCGGATCTCGTCCACCTCACTATTGGCCGTGAACTCCCCGCCGGTGCACTGCATCAGCCACCAACGGACGATCTTGTCCCGGCCCTTGACCTGATAGAGGTCGGAGGCCAGTTCACGAACGATCACACCCTCGTAGCCGGATTCCTCGCGGGTTTCACGAACGGCGCACTCCAGATCGCTCTCGTCCGACTCCCGTTTGCCCTTGGGGAAGTCCCAGTCGTCGTACTTGGGACGATGCACGATCAACACCTCGACCGAGTTCATCTCCTCCCCGTCCTTGTCGGATACGGCGACCGTTCGGTACACGACGCATCCGGCGGCGTGAATCACTTCATCGTCGTCAACGGCTGCGGTAACTGGAGTATCAGCAGTCATGGTCCTCCGAGCAGGCGGCCGCAGCAATCACGACCGCGTGTAGGTTGAGCCGAATTTTAGCTTCGAAACAACCAGCGGGGCGAGAACCGGGCCCGCTTCGGTGTCGCACGAGTAAGTTTCGGCTTCTCCACGGCCTCGGCCCGTAGTCGGGCCAGACGTTCCAACTCGTCATGGGTGTTGACCCGAAGCGTCGAACTCCCACCGTCGGACGAGGAGGCCCCGTGGCCCTGATCAACGGTGGCCGACGGATCATCGCCACCGGGATCACCGCCGTCGCCGCCAACGGCCGACTCGACCACACGCTCTCGTCCCACCGAGATGCCGTGGACCTCGGCCAGTACACCGGCGATCCGGCTCCGGCAACGATCCTCGAATCGGTCCCGAATCCGGACATAGTGTCCGTCGGGCTGCATCTCCCACGCCAGCTCGGTGTCGTCGAGGCAGGTGACGAGGATCTCGCTGAGCCGGCGTTGATTCTCCAGGTCGTCGACCCTGACCAGCGCCTCGACCCGGCGATCGAGATTGCGGGGCATGAGATCGGCCGATCCGATGTAGAACCGGTCGGGACGACCGTCGGCGTTGGTCACCGGCGGTCGGTCCAACTCGAAATCGGCCAGCGCGCCGTGGGCGAAGTAGTAGAGGCGGGAGTGTTCCAGATAGCGGCCGACGATGCTTCGAACCCGGATGTTGTCCGACAGTCCCGGCACACCGGGCAGCAGACAACAGATGCCACGGACGATCAGATCGATCTGGACCCCGGCCCGGCTGGCCTCGTACAGCAGACCGATGATGCCGGCGTCGACGAGGCTGTTCATCTTCAACACGATGTGGCCGGCTCCCGGTGGAGCCTGCATCTCGGCCCGGATCAGCTGCTCGAACGAGGAGCGAATGCCGGTGGGCGCCACGAGCAGCTTGCCGTAGTCGACGGATCGCCCATAGCCGGTCAGGGCGTTGAAGAGATGGGTGACGTCGGCCCCGACGACGGGATCGGCGGTGAGAATACCGACGTCCTCGTAGATCTTGGCCGTCTTCGGGTTGTAGTTGCCGGTGCCGACGTGACAGTACCGGCGCACACCGTCCTTTTCGTCGCGAACGACCAGGGTGATCTTGGTGTGGATCTTCAATCCCATCAAGCCGTAGGCGACATGGACGCCCGCCTCCTCCAGACGGCGGGCCCAGACGATGTTGTTCTCCTCGTCGAAGCGAGCCTTGAGCTCGACCAAGGCCGCCACCTGCTTGCCCCGCTCGGCCGCATCGATCAGGGCATCAATGATGGGACTGTCACCCGAGGTTCGGTACAGGGTGATCTTGATGGCCAAGACCTTGGGATCGAGCGCCGCCTTTCGGATGAACTCGGTCACCGAGGCGTTGAACGAGTCGTAGGGATGTTGCACCAGCATGTCACCGCGGCGGATCCGACTGAACAGATCACGGCCGTCCTCGAGGTCACGCAGCCGGGCCGGGGTGATGCCGGGTGTGCCCTCGACCTGAAGGTCGGCCCGGTCGATGGACACGAGCTGCCAGTAACCGGTGGGGTCGAGCAGGGTGTGGCACCGGTAGACGGCGTCCTCATCGATGTCCAACTCCCGCAGCAACAGACCGTAGGCCTCGGGCGGTATGTCCTCGGTCACCTCGAGGCGGATGGCTTGGCCGAAACGGCGACGCCGCAGTTCCATCTCCACCGCTTCCAGCAGGTCGTCGGCGTCGGAGTCGAGGGTGAGATCGGCGTTGCGGGTCACTCGGAACGGCCAGCCCCCGATGAGCTGCATGCCGGGGAAGAGCTTGTCCAGGTGGGCGATGATGACGGCCTCGAGCGGCACGTAGCGATGCTCGCCGGGAAGGGCCAGGAACCTTGGGAGCGACGGTGGCACCTTGATGCGGGCGAACCGGTGGTGGTCGGTCTCGGGCTCGGTGACCAGCACGGCCACATTGAGCGACAGATTGGAGATGTAGGGAAACGGGTGTCCGGGATCCACGGCCAGCGGGGTCAGGACGGGAAAAACCCGATCGTGGAATTCCTGGGCCACTGTGGCACGATCGTCGGCGTCCAACTCGTCCCAGCCAAGAATCTCGATCCCCTCCTTGTGCAGGAGCGGGAACAACTCCTCCACTTGGACCGCCTCCAGTCGTTCGACCTGGGCCTCGACCTTGGTTCTGATCTCGGCCAACTGGGTCAGGGGACTCAGGCCGTCGGGAGGTGCCGAGGTGATGCCGGCCGCCACCTGGTCGGCCAGACCGGCCACTCGGACCATAAAGAACTCGTCGAGGTTGGATCCGTAGATGGCGCAGAACTTGAGCCGCTCGAGAAGGGGAACGTGTGCGTCCTCGGCCTGGGCCAGAACCCTGGAGTTGAAATCAAGCCACGACAGTTCGCGATTGAGGAAGCGGTCCACGATAGGGCCGACGTCGATCTCACTCACATCTGTCGTCACCGCTGTCATCGCCGCTCTCAGTTCTCCTTGTCACGGCCTGCCGTCCCCAAAACGACCCCCCAACCATCATCTCGAATCGGTCGAGGATCCCTCGTAAAGATCCCACCCCGCTGGGCACGTCACGTCGGACGACCGGGGTGGTTGGGCTCGATTCCGAGTTCGACGGCCGGATCGGCAACAAGGTTGCCGACAGACGCCTTCTTACTGATCCTGCCAGCCCGAACACAAAAGGTCCAGTCGACATGAACAGAAGATTAATGACCAATGACAGGTTTCGTACCGGACGTTGCCGAACCTTGGCGTCGTTCCGACGTCGGTGCCGTTGGTGTCGGCCGTTCAGAGAGAATCGAAGGCCAACAGAGCGGCACCGACGGCACCGGCATCGTCGAGCCGTTGGGCCAGGACCAACCTGGTCACACCGGCCCCGAAACCACCGAATCGAGGAGACTCGGCTATCTGATCCAGGAAGCTCTGACCCAAACGATCGGCGATGCCGCCGCCGACAACGACCAGCGGGAGATCGAGCAGGGTGGCGGCATTGCCGACGACCTGGGCCATAGCGTCGGCGGCCAGGGCCACCAGCGACTTGGTCAGCGGGTCGTCCGCTTCGAGCCCGGCGGCGATATGGCGGGATTTGATGACACCATCACCGACTAGATCGACCAGGAAGTTGGGCGAACCGTCGGCAGCCTGGCGGCGAGCCTCGGCCACCATTCCCGCCCGCCCGGCATAGGTCTCCATATGACCAGTGGCACCACAGCCGCAAGGCCGACCTCCGGGCTCGACCAGCATGTGTCCGACCTCGCCGACCAGACCGCGCTCGCCGGGCACCAGTTTGTTGTCGAGGATCAGCCCACCGCCGACTCCGGTTCCGACGAAGATGGCCAGGAGGTTGGCGTAACCCTTGCCGGCACCGACCCGATGCTCGGCCACGGCACCGCAGTTGACGTCATTGGCCACGACCACCGGTTTGCCAAGCGCCTCGGACAGGATCCGCGCCGCCGGAATGGGGTCGTCCCAACCGACAATATTCGGGCAGTGTCGTACCACACCCTCGGCATCCACAGGGCCGGGCACACCGACCCCGACGGCATCGGCGGATTTCCAGTCGTCGAGTTCCTTGACCACCTCGACCAGTTGGTTCAGAACCGATTCGGGACCGTACTTGGGCGTGGACGCCTTGACCCGACCCTCGGCTGTGACATCGCCGGAACCGTCGCGGGCCACACGGTACATGCGTGCCAGCATCTTGGTGCCGCCAAGATCGACTCCGATGACGTTGTGGGGCCGTCTGGTCTTCTTCTGCGAATCCTTTGACTTCCCCACCGGCTTGGACGCTAGACCTGGGCAGCCTCGGTTGCGCCCTCATCGGCTGCCGCTGCAACCTCGGCCGCAGCGTCGGAGGGTGCGTCG
>JAHEJM010000014.1:33698-48673 GCA_024638815.1 Acidimicrobiales bacterium
GCGTCGGAGGGTGCGTCGACCTCGGTCGCCGGTTGGCTTGGCTCGTCGGCTGCCTCCGGTGTTTCCGTCCGCACCGGGGTGGACGTCGAGTCGGCGTCGTCGTCACCGAGATCCCAGTCGCAGATAATGCGCTCCCGCTCGGCGTCCCGGTTGACCCGTTCCTTATTGCGACGAAATTGCGGATCGTGCTTGGGCAGCAGCAGCAGCCGCGCATTGACCCGACCCCAGAAATCATCGAGCATCTTCTGATCGCCGTACTGGACTTTCAGCTCCCAGTGGGGGGCGACAGGACCGGTGTAGACCACGGTGACATGGGCCACCGGCGGAAGGTCCTCTTCGGGTGCGATATCGGTCATAGGAGACCAGTCTACTGGCCGGGGATCGGCCTTCCGGCCTAGCCGGCTGGGGTTTCACCTCTGGCGTCGGCGCCCGCCAACCCGCGACAATCGTGGTGCAGGACCCACCGGACGGCCAGGCCGTCCAACCGCACGAGAGCGGAGAGCACCCATCGTGAATGCACCATCGAACCACAAAGCCGGGACACCGAGGACCGGGAACCGGCCACGCCCCATCAGCGCCGGCGGAGCCAGGGGCGGCCGCTCCGCCCGTTCCGATCTGGCCACCGTCGTAGATCAGTTGGCTCGCAACAGTGAGACGGCGATCGCCGCCCGCAAGGCCCAATCGAAGCCGACCCCCGACTACATCAATCTCACCGACGACGGCCGGCCGGGTTCGACGGGTGCCGGCAGAGCAGGGGCGACTCGCCCCACCACCATCGACCTTCGTTCGGCCGACACTCGGCAGAGCGTTTCCGCCGACGGCCAAGACCGATCCAGCTCGACCACGGCGCGGAGAACCCCGGGTCCCAGCGGCACCGGACGGTTCCCATCGCCGGCGGTAGAAGGCCTGTTCGACAGTTCCAATCGGCCCAGACCGCGAAACGGGACCGTTCGTGTGCACGTCGGAAATATTGGGATATTTGACCCAGGTGGGAACCAAATGGCCCACTCGAGCGTCTCTAGTGATATGGAGAGCAATTGGATGACGCTCGGCAACTGCAGCAATCACCCCCCGGAGACGTTCTTCCCCAGCGACGGGGTTGGTGTGGAGGTGGCCAAGAAGATCTGCGCCGAGTGCCCGTCACAGGAACCCTGTCTCGAATACGCCCTCGCCCATCGGATCGATCACGGTGTTTGGGGTGGCACCTCGGAACGGCAGCGGCGCCGCATCCTGAAGGCTAGGAAGGAAGCCCGCGCCGTCATCTCCGGCAGAACCCGGTAGCCCTCCGACGGCACGCCGGCGGGACGCCGAGCTCGATCCGACCGAAGGCGAAAAAGAACAAGGCCCCGTCCGGCTCTTCCGGGCGGGGTCTTTTGTTGGTTCGTACATCCTCGAATGTGACGGTCGGACCCCGAAAGGGGTGGAACAACCGATGACGGTATCAGGCCGCTCGGGCCAAGATCAGGCTGCTCCAGTCATACTGGGGCGGAGCCACTGCCACGATCGGCGGGAGCTGAGGTGGACACAACCACCTACGCTGTCCATCGAGCTGCGACGAGAGGGTTCAGGCCTCGGTCTTCTGCTCGTCGTCTTCCGCGTCCTGCAGACCGGACTTGAATTCCTTTTGAGCCTGGCCGAGACTGCGGGCCAGCTTGGGGATCTGGGTGCTACCGAAGAGGACCATGATGATGACGACGATCAAGAGGATCTCTTGGGCTTGGATTACTGCGAACATGTCACCATCGTACAAGCTCGCCGGCGGTGTTGCTAGGCGGCATCACGCACTCTCGCCCGCGGCGAGGGCCGCGGCCTCGCGTTCCAGTGCACGCTGACGGCGAATGCGGCGGCGCTCACGCTCGCTCATCCCACCCCAGATTCCGAACTTCTCGCCATTGGCGAGGGCGAACTCCAGGCAGTCCTCTTGAACCACACAACCACGGCAGACTTCCTTGGCCTCACGAGTTGAGGCACCCCGCTCGGGAAAGAAGAGATCCGGGTCGACCCCCAGGCAGTTCGAATATTCCTGCCAACTCGTGTCCAGCATCAGGTGCTTTCGCCCTATGCGCATGGTTTCCTCCTACCGCCGAACCATTCGGGGTTGTAGACGTTCCGGATTGACGGCGCATGTACTCACAGTGGCTCCCGACCTGTTGTTACCGAAGCCCACCTGGATAGCCCGTGAATCTTGTACAGCTGTAATTACAACACTGTGATCTTGCCCTTTCCAACCCGAAAGCACAAGCAAAATTGCTGGAAACCTCGCTGTTTAAGCGACCGTTTGGTTGTTGTCGCACGTGTGGGCGCATACTGATCGGAGACCGGAGTACCACCCCGGAGTCGGTTCCGGACCCCGATGAGCGGCCGCGCTGCACCTGACCGATGGCCACTCTCAGTGGTTCCAGCCGGATTCGGGACGACTACCGAACCGTCGACTCGAGACCAGATTCGACATCGGCCATCCCCCACATGCGGCCGGAAACGTGGTAGTCCCGACCCGAGTTTCCTTGCTCACGCAGCGTGATGACGAACACTCACGATGTCGCCCTCGCCGACGACGCCGCCGCCGCTCCGGCAGGAAACACGAACGGACCGCAGGTCATCATCGAGCCGGTCGAGCGGCCGGCAAATCCGGGCACACTCTCTGGGTTGTGACATGCGTCACTTATCGTCGGATGTCACGAACTCGGTGGGTTTGTGTGCTATCGGGTGTTCGATTTCAAGCGACGTGCGCGTTTTCAGCGCCCCCGAATGATGGAGCGCTTGTGTTCGATGAAATCAACCAGCACGTAGTCCCCCAATGTTTCAGGGTTGGTGTAGAAGGCCCGTCCTCGGTTCAGGGCGGTCAGGCGTTCCACGAAACCCCGAAGCCCGGAATCGGGGTCGAGCATGAAGGTGTTGATGGTGATCCCGGCCTTGGTGCAACGCACAACCTCGGCCATTGTTTCGTTGACGGTTTCCCGAGCCGGCGGATAGTTGAAGAACGGTCGACCGTCGGGCAGCAGATGGGCGGTGGGTTCCCCGTCTGTGATCATGATGATCTGCTTGGTACCGGACTGATTGGCCAGCATCTGTCGGGCGAGCATGAATCCGTGCTGCATATTGGTGCCGTAGACGAAGTCCCACGACACCCCGGGCAGCTCCGAGGGTTTGAGCTTCTGCGCGGTTTCGCTGAAGGTCACGATTCCGAGATAGTCCCGGGGGAACTGGCTGGAGATCAGGGCGTGAAGGGCGATGGCCACCTTCTTGGCCGGCAGGAAGTTGTCACGCATGGGCATGGAGAGTGACAGGTCGAGCATGAGCACGGTGCTGGAACGGACCTGTTTCTCGGTCCGCTCGATCTCGAAGTCATCAGGGGTGAGGGCCACCGGGGTGCCTCCGCCGCTGCGACGTAAGGCATTGCCCACGGTCCGTTCGATGTTGAGGTTGAACGGGTCACCGAACTCGTAGGGTTTGGTCGAGTAGTTACGCTCATGGCCGATGCCGGCGGCATCCATTTCGTGTTTGCCCAGCTTGTCGGGCGAGAGACGACGGAACAGCTCGCCCAGGGCCTGTTGACCCAGCCGGCGCAGACCCTTGGGGGTCAGCTCGAGTCGACCTTCCCGGTTGTGGACCAGGCCCTGCTCCTCCAACATGCGGGTGATCTCCGAGATGCGCTCCAGGCTGTTGGCGGCCTGATCGCCGAGCAGGCGCCGCACCTGTTCCATGTCGGCCTCGGCCAAGGCCTGCGGTGACGTGGTCTGTTGGAGGAACTGCTCCAACTGGTCGAGCTGGCCCAGCTCCTGCATCATGCTCGATGCATCGGCCAGACCCAGTGGATCGAAACCGGAGAAGTCGTAGCTCTGTTGCCAGCCGGCGCCGGGAAACATCTGCTGCAGGTTCTGTCCCAGGCGACTCATCTCGAAATTGAGATCCATGTCCTCCAGCAACTGATTCGACAGCTCCTGCAGCTGTTGCCGCTGCTCGGGTGTCATCGAGTTCAGCATCGCCTGCATGGCCGCCATTTGCCGGGCCATGTCCTCCAGCAACTCGTCGAGGCTCTGCGGGTTGTTGGGAAAGAAGTCGCCGTAGGCGTCCATGAAGGACTCGAAATCGGGCTCTTCGCCGTTGGCCCGCTGCTCGAGCATGCGGTTCAGCTCGGCCATCATGTCCTTCATACGGCCCAGATCCTCGGGCGACATGTTGGCCATGTCCTCGGAGATCTGGCTGAACTGCTGGTTGACGAGTTCCTGACGAAGCCGATCGAGCAGATCGTCGAAGCGCTCCTGGGCCGAGTTGGACTCGAACTCGTAGTTCTGCAAGCCACGAACCTTGCCGGCCAGATCGGGCGGAAGCATGTCGAGCTGCATTCCCTTGGCCGCCGTGGTTTCCTGGGCCAGCTCGGCGTTGCGCACGTTGTCGGGCCCGGTATCGGGATCGGCCAACTCCATCTCGGCCAGAGCGTTGCGATCGTCCAGTGCCTGGCGTTCGTCGGCCACCAGCTCGTTCAGCTCGTTGTTGATCTCGTCGTAGACCCCGCCCAGATCGTGGTTCTCCAGCCGCTCCTCGCGTTCTTGACGCAGCTGGCGCAGCAGGTCGCGTAGCCCCGAGATCCGCTCACCGTTGCGATCCTCGAACCCCTCCTGCATGAGACGACGCAGGGCGGCCATCGGATCGCCGTGGTACATCAGATCGTCGGCCAGCTCGCCCATGACGTCATAGGCGTCGAGCTCGAAGCCCTGCTGTGTTCCATCCCACCGGGAGTAGCGAAATCGCTGACCGACCATGGTTCCAGCCTAATAGACCGGAACCGGGGAGGTTTAGTCGTCATCCCCTTCGTCGACATCGTCCCCGTCGTCACCGTCGCCGTCGTCGCCGGGGACCACGACCACCGGGCAGCACACGTGATGCACGCAGTAGGTGCTGACCGAGCCGAGCAGCAAGCCACGGAATCCTCCATAGCCCCGGCTGCCGATGACCAGCAGATCGGCGTCCTCGGAACGATCGATCAGGTTTCGCCCCGGGTGACCCTCGACGATCTCGATCGTGACCGACGGCGGGTCGTCGTACTCCGACAGCACCTGTGCCACCACGGAGCGGGCCATCTCCTCGGCCGCCTCCTTCAATGGGCCGGGATCGATCATCATGCCCTCCATGCCGCCGGCGATGTACATCTGCCACGCGTGGAGAGCGACGATCTCATCGTCGTCATCGACATTGTCAATTGCCCAGCGAAGGGCGTCCCGGGCCGCCTCGGATTCGTCGATACCCACGATGATGGTTCCCATGCCGTCACGCTAAACCAGATCCAGGGCGGCAACAAGGATCCAAGGTCCTGAGGGGATGGCACCGACCTCCGGCGACAATCGCCACCCGAACCCGGCCGGCGAAGAGCGAGCGTTCCGACCAGTACGCTGCGGGCATGTATCTGCTCCCCCTGACCTCGGCGGTGGCGGCGATCAATAGTGCGGCCCTGGACGTCGATGCCATCCGCGTCGGGCTTCACCTGCTGGCCATGGCGGTCTGGGTCGGCGGGCAGATCATCATGATGGCCCTGCTGCCGGTTCTTCGCTCGGCCGGAGAGAGTGTTCCCAAGCAGGCGGCGGCCGCCTTCGCTCGGGCGGCGTGGCCGGCCTATGTGCTGGCGGTGGCCACCGGGATCTGGAACCTGTTCGCCGTCGATCTCACCAACGCCAGTACCGGCTACAACATCGTGTTCGGAACAAAGTTCCTACTGGTCATCGTGGCCGGCGCGGCCTCCTTCGTCCACCAGCGGGCCACCAGCACCTCGCTGCGCGGTGCGTCGGCCGGAATCGCGTTCCTGGCCTCACTGGTGGTGGTGGTGGTTCTCGGGGCGATGATGGCCCACTGAGGTCCCCTCGGGCGGTGCCGGCTCTGCACATGAAGCCGCCTCAGGCCCTTGATACCGACCGTCAGGGGTGGAAAGGTGGGGCACGACGTCAGACGACCATCAGGAGCGGCTCGATGTCCCCTCTGCTGACCGAGGCAAACCGGGAGCGGTTCCTGACCGTTCGCTGGAACAATTCGCTTGCCGCCGGCATCGGGCTACCGGCATTGGCGTACGCCGCTTCTGCCCTCCTGACCTCTTCGATGTCCGATCGCGCCGCCTTCTTCGGATTGGCGGCCATGCCGGTGGAGGTCGCCGATCGCTTTCCGCTGCGATCGCCCTGACATGGACCGTCGAGCTTGGACCGGCCTTGGCGCCGGTGCCGGGCACGAGCCCTCGTCCGTCCTGGTCGGCGAGACGAGCCGACAGGGGTTTGATACAGGCGGCAGTAGCGGGCCTCAATCCAGCAAGCCGGTGATGATGAACTCGGCCCGGCGACGCAGTGCGGCCGTGGCCTCATCATCGTCCACGGCGGCCCCGTCCTCGCCCCGAGGGTCGGACAGCACCTGATCCGGGTTCACACCGCTGCGAATCCAATACTCGAGCACCTGCTCAGCCCGCAGTCGGGCCACCTTCAGGTTGGTCTCGGTGCTGCCCACAGCGTCGGTAGAGGTGACGATGGTCAGCGTGGCCTGAGGATTCTGACCCAACATGAGCGCCCCGTAGTCCAACAGATAGAGGTACTCGGGCTTGAGGGCGATGCTGTTGAAGTCGAACAACACGGCGTCGGTGACAAAGACCGGGGTGGCCTGCCCCTCACCGAGCACGAACTCGGGGTCCACGGTGTACTCGTTGACGACGTTCTCCGGCCCGACGATGTTGCCGAAACGTGCCTCGTAGCGTTCCGACAGCTCGCGGCTGGGTACCTTGCCATAGAGGGTGAGGATGCCGCCATCGAAAATGGCGAAGGGGGCGTCGCCCTCATAGCCGGCCGGACGACCGTCATGGGCTGAAGACCCGGCATCGTCCGGGGACGGGCTCGACCCATCGTCGGCGGCTGCCAACTCGCCGGCGGTCGCCGGCTCGACCGCCCCGACTCCGACGCCCCCGGCCTCGGCCTCGGACGAATCGACGATGGACACCGCTTGGCTCATCGCCGGCCCGGCCGGCGCACCTACGGCCTCGGATCGTAGCTCGGCCGCCGACCCTCGTCCCGACAACAGCCAGACGCCGCCGACGGCCACGACGGTCAGGGCCACAAGAGAGCCGATCAGCCGAGGCCATCGCCGGGCGGGCGCTGCGTCGACCACGGTCATCTGCCAATACGGTGTTCCGTCGCGCGACGTCACGGTATCTCCCCAATGCCGGCGCACTCGGGGCGGTTACAACGGTGGTGTTCAATGTCGGAGCGCGGCGGCGCCGGTACACCATATCGGAATCATGAAGAACGGCGGGAAGTCAACTACCGTCATCGTCATGAGTGAATCTACATCACCGGTTCGGAGCCTGACTCAAGTGGCGGTGGTTGTCGCCATTGGGGCGCTGGTGGCCTGGGCCGGCGCCTCCGGTGGACGCACTGCGGCCGGCATCGGCGTGCACTGGTGGGTGGCCGCCGCCTCCTTTGTCATCAACTGGGCGGTGTTCGTGCCGTCGTATCTTCGGGGCACCGAGCACTTCTACGATCTGACCGGTTCGTTGACCTACCTTCTCACGACGATCCTGGCCGTGGTCCTCGGCGGACCGGCCGACGGGCGGTCGTGGTTGTTGCTGGGCTTCGTGGTCGTCTGGGCCGGCCGGCTGGGGTCGTTTCTGTTCCTGCGGATTCGCAAGGCGGGCAAGGACGAGCGGTTCGATCGCATCAAGGGCGATCCGGCCCGGTTCCTCATGACCTGGACCCTCCAGGGGCTGTGGGTCATCTTCACCGCGGCCGCCGCCCACGCCGCCATCGCCTCCACCCACCGATCCTCGCTGGGATGGTGGGCCGCCGTCGGCACCCTGGTCTGGCTGATCGGCTTCGGCATCGAAGCCGTGGCCGACGAACAGAAACGGCGGTTCAAGCTCGATCCGGCCAACAGCGGTCGCTACATCTCGTCCGGGCTGTGGGCCTGGTCCCGGCATCCCAACTATTTCGGCGAGATCGTGCTGTGGATCGGCGTGGCCGTGGTGGCGGTCCCCGGGCTGCGGGGTTGGCAGTACGTCACCCTGCTGTCACCGGTGTTCGTGGCTCTGCTGCTGACCAGGATCAGTGGTCTGCCGATGCTGGAACGTCGGGCCGACAAGCGGTGGGGCGACGAGCCCGACTATCAGCGCTACAAGGAGCGCACCCCGGTTCTGGTCCCCCGTCCACCGTCCTGATCAACCCGGACCCGTCACCCGGCCGGGAGGGGTGGTCAGGCGCCCGGGCCGACGTGGAGGACCCGCATCATCTCATGGTCCTCATGGGACAGGATGTGGCAGTGCCAGACGTAGCGGCCCGGCTTGTCGAAGGTGACTTTGATACGGGTCACCTGCTCCGGTAGGGCAGTGACCATGTCCTTGGGGGCGTTCTCGACGTAGTTGAAGTCCCTGGGCACCGGATCACCGAGGACGATGCTCTCCAGACGGAAGCCGACTCCCTCCGTGCCGTTGTGCTGGAGCACCGGCTGTTCGATCAGGTCGGCGGTGAACTCCTGACGGCCCATGATCTCGAACGCCACCAGGTGGAGGTGGATGGGGTGGGCATCGCCGGTTGCGTTGTAGATCTCCCAGATCTCGGTGGTGTCCAGTCCGGGGTTCTCGGTGGTGGGTGAGTGCCAGGCGATGGCCCCATTCACCTCATTGCCGGCGGCGTCGATGACCGGTTCGGCCGTTCCCAACAGCGGCTGGAGCCGGCCGTATTCGTCAGTGCCTTCGAACAACGCCACCCTGCGGGTATTCGTTACCGGACCGGTGATCGGAGCGGGACCGGCGATGGCGGCCGGGTCGAAGGCGTCGGGCACGGACGCATCGAGCGGCTGATTGACATCGAAGGCCATGATGCGGTCGGTCTGGCGGTCGGGGAACAGGTCGTCGGCCTCGAGCGCGGCACCGAATTCCCCGTCGAACGGGGAGTCGCCGCCGATGTTCTCCATGATGACCCGCGACCCGGGCGGCACCTGGGTGAAGTCGAACACCGTGTCGTAGCGACCCCCCGGCTCGACCACCAGGGTGTCGACCTGGGTGGCGGCCGAGGCCAATCCCTGGTCGCTGCCGATGACCCAGAACGGAACCGGAGCACCGGCACCATCGAGGGTGGTGGCGGTGGGCGAGGCCGCGACACGGAACCGGAGAACCATGAAGCGGGAGTCGGTGCCGTTGAGCAGGTGCATGCGGTAGCTGCGAGGCTCGACGTCCTGCTTGGGCCAGATGGTGCCATTCACCACCATGTGATCGCCGAAGAACTCGGCCAGCGCCGTCGGTCCGCCGCCCGGGAACTGGTCGGGCGGCAATTCCGCGCCCTCACCGGTGATGAAGTCGTCATAGAACGGATCGCCGGGAAAGGCGGGGTAGAACAGATCACCGTCGGCCTTGAACATGCGGTCCTGGATGGCGTAGGCCACCTCGTAGGGGAACGCAGGCAGGCCGAGCGGGTTGTCGGCCTTGCCGGTGTCGAACTCGTCGCGGATGAAGTAGAACCCGGCCATGCCGGCATAGACGTTGAGCCGGGTGATGCCGAGGGCGTGGTCGTGGAACCACAGGTTCCCGGCCGGCTGATCGTTGTGATAGATGTACTTCTTGTCCACCCACCGTGGCCCCCGCACCCGCCAGCCCGGGGAGAAGAAGTACTCGGGATTCCCGTCATAGGGAGAATCGGTGTGGCCGCCGTGAAGGTGGGTGACAACGGGGATACCGACATTCTCAATCGTGTAGTGCTCGTAACCCTCCAAGCTGTAGGCCCAGTGCAGGGAGGTGTCGACCGGCAGCAGATGGGGCAGGTAGCCGCCGGGCCCTATCAGCTTGTTCCGCCATGTCACTTCGATGGGGCGACCCGACTGGGCCTCGATGGTCCGCGACGGCCAGGTGTACGAACCACTCTGCCCGTAGCCGAACACCCTCGTCGGCACCGGGGTACCATCCGGACCGAGCAGGCCCGTGTACTGGACACCGGGGCCGATGTCGATGCGGTACTTGTCGTTGTTGCCTCGGAATCCGAACGACGGGTCCAGAGCGTTGGCCACGTGATTGACGAACTTGGGTTGAAGCGCCGGGTCGCTCAGACCGACGGCGAGGGGTACGGCCGCCGCCGGCGCCGGCCAGCCCAGCTCGGAGCCGATGAACAAGCCGGCGGTTGCTCCTGCCGACAGCCTCATGAAGTCGCGTCGCGTGACACGCATGGTTGATTACCTTTCCCTCTTGTCCAGCCGGAGAATGGCCCCGCCGTCGGACTACCGATGCCGAAGCTAGTCGCCGACGGTGATCCGAGCCGGGGAACCGGGAGTATTACCTACGCAAAACCGCTACCAAAAGGAAGCCGTTACCGGATTCTGCTTCATAGAGCCGAAGTGTGTCCAACCAGCCACAGGATTCGCCCGCCAACCTGTTTCGAACGACTCGAGTGACCTGACTCCGCACTAGTCTGACCGGATGACCACTCGATTCTTCTCCTACGACCTCGATCCCCGGTTCAAACCGATCTGGTGGCCGTTCGGGGTGAGGGAGGACGACGGGGTCACGGTGGACGACGACACGGTCACCGCCACCTTCGGCTGGGCCAAGCTGACCACTCCGAGATCGAACGTGCTGGGGGCCCACCTGACCGAGAACTACCGGTGGTACACCGCAGTCGGCATCCGACTGTCGTTCGCCGACGACGGGCTGACCTTCGGTACCGCCAACAAGCGAGGGGTCTGCATCCACTTCGACGAACGGGTCGGGGGCGTCGTCCCCACCCGGCGCCACTCCGCCCTCACCGTCACCGTCGAGGACTGCGAGGGCCTGATCGAACTACTCGGTCACGACGACCCGCGCTGACGGCTCGTAGGCCTCGGTCTCGCCGGCGGCCCAACATCACAGCCGGTAGGAGGCAACGGTGCAGGTGACGGCGAAGATGGGAATGGGCTCGAAGAAATGCACGGTGCCGATGGCCGGCCCGGCGGCTCCGTGGGCGGCGCCGGCGGCGGCGATGTAGGTGCGGATCTCGAAGCCGCCCTGGCCGGCGTCGGCATAGATCTCCTCGTCGCTGTAGCCGATCAGGGCCTCACGATCGTCGGCACACCATCGGGCCATGAAGTCGCGGTCCCACTCCAGGTTGATGCGGCCCGAATCGGGGGTGGCCGGCCAGTGGGAGATACCGCCGGTGCCGACGAGGGCGATGCGTTCCGGGACCGAGTCGGCGGCCCGGCGCAAGGCCTGCCCCAGGTCCCAAGCCCGATGCAGGGGGGCCAGCGGCGGTCCCTGGCAGTTGACGTTGACCGGCACCACCGGCAAATCGAACCGGGGGGTGAGGAAATGCAGGGGCACGGCGATGCCGTGGTCGAACCGCCATTCCTCGGCGTAGGCCACATCCACTGTCTGCATGACCTCGGTGATGAGCCGCAGGGACAGATCCCGGTTGCCGGGGACCCGAAACGGCTCGACCCGCAACCATTCGGCGTCCTCGACCGGCCCGGGGTAGAACTCGGCCATCCCGATGGCGAACGCAGGCATGTTGTCCATGAAGAAGTTGGCGAAGTGCTCGGCCGCCACCACCACCAGGGCGTCGGGCTCGGTGGCCTCGATGGCAACCCGCATGTCGTCGAAGGCGGCGTAGAACCGGTCACGGACGTCGGGATCGGCCTGGTCGGCCCGACCGGTGATCCCCGGACCGTGGCTGCACACTCCGACATAGACCAGGGCCATGTCAGCCGTTTCCTTCCGCCGGCTCGGCTTCCGGTGTCGGCGGGATCGGCCGCTGACCCAGTTCGGCGCTGTGATCCTCGATGCCCTGATAGCCGACCATGGCGTACACGCCCTCCCGCACCGGCCCGTACCGCTCCAGTCCGTCCCGCATGAGCTGCAGATAGTCGGCCCAGGCGATGTTGTGGAGGGCGGCGAAGTGCATCAGGATCTGGCCGTTGACACCGAGGTGGTACAGCAACCCGATGTCGGCATCGACAATGGCCCCGATTTCCTCGTCGGTCAGGTCGTAGCCCTCGAACACCGATCGATCCCCGGAGTGCCGGGCCCGGTCGTGGTCGGTGCGCAGCGCCGGATCCCGGTTGAGCCGGAACAGGTACTTCTGCACGTAGTACAGGCTCATGGCAATCCCTTCAGCCTCCCAGCTTTGGAATGGCATGGTTGTCGAGGGCGATGGCGATGTTCTTGGCCTCCATGTAGAAGTCGAAACTCCAGTCTCCTCCATCCCGGCCGATCCCGCTCCGTTTCATGCCCCCGAACGGGGTGGGCAGGTGGCGTACGTTCTGGGAGTTGACCCAGATCATGCCGGCCTCGATGGCATCGGCCACCCGGTGGGCCCGGCCCACATCGCCGGTCCACACATAGGCGGCCAGGCCGTAGTCGGTGTCGTTGGCGATGGCCACCGCCTCGGCCTCGTCGGCGAAGGGGATGGCGGTCAGAACCGGGCCGAAGATCTCCTCCCGGGCGACGCGCATCGTGTTGTCGGCCCCGATGAACAGCATGGGTGCGATCCAGTTGCCCCCATCGGGGGCCTCGGCCCACGGCGCGCCCTCCACCACGGTCGCCCCCTCCTCCTCGGCCACCCTCCGGTAACCGGACACCTTCTCCAGGTGGCGCGGATGGATCAGCGGCCCGATGACGGCGTCAGGGTCGAGGGGATGCCCCACCGGGATTCGGGTCATCGCCTCGGCGATCCGTCGGCACACCTCGTCGTGGATCGATTCCTGAATCAGCACTCGGCTGGAACTGGTGCAGCGTTCACCGTTGAGGCTGCAGATCATGAACACGGCGGCATCGATGGCCCGGTCGAGATCGGCGTCGTCGAAGATCACGACGGGGTTCTTGCCCCCGAGCTCGAAGTGCAGCCGCTTGAGGGTGGGCGCCCCCTGGGCCTGGATGGCCGAACCGGTGGCCGATTCACCGACGAAGGCGATGGCCTTGATGTCGGGATGCTCGGTCAGGGCCCTGCCCGCCGCGTCTCCCATGCCGTGGACCACGTTCAACACACCGGGCGGTAGCCCGGCCTCGAGGGCCATCTCGGCCAGAAGCCCGGCGGTGAGAGGGCTCCATTCGGCCGGCTTGTGAACCACCGTGCACCCGGCGGCCAGGGCCGGAGCGATCTTCCAGGTGCTCAGCATGAACGGTGTATTCCACGGGGTGATCACGCCGACCGGGCCGATTGGTTTGCGGGTGGTGTAGTTGAGATGATCGGTGGTGGGCAGCGACACACCGTCAGCGGCTCCCGGCGCACAATCGGCGAAGAACCGGAAGTTGGCCGCTCCCCTCAATGCGGCCGCCTTCATGAACCGAATGGTCTGGCCCGTGTCGACACATTCGGTCACCGCAATCTGCTCGGCCCGGGATTCGATCAGGTCGGCGACGGCGTGGAGAACACGTTTCCGCTCGGTACCCGGGGTGGCCGACCACGAGCCGAAGGCGTCCCGGGCGGCGCCCGCCGCTCGGTCGATGTCGTCGACGGTTCCGGCGGCCACAACGGCCAATCGAGCGCCGTCGATGGGCGAGTGATCGTCGAAGGTGACGGTTCCTCCGTCGGCGCCGGCGTCAACCGGCTCGGACCGTCCCCCGATGAGATGGCCGACCGGCACGTCGGCGAACCGGGACAGATGTCGTCGGGCCGCGGCCCGAAAGGTCTCGAAATCGCTCACTGCCGCTCCCGGAGATGGTCCCGAATCCGGTTGCGATTGATGCGGACCTCAGGATCGATCTCCTGGACTTCGGCCGACCACGCCACAGGCTGCTCGACCCCCACGTGGCGCTCGGCGGCATCGAGCAGCGCGGTCAGGAAACGGGTCGTGGCCTCCCGGCTACGACCCGGCCCCATCCGGGCGGTGATGGCCACGAAGGCAAAGTCGGGATCACCGGTGGCCACCCGAAAGTTGGTACGGACCGCCGCCCTGGTTCGCAGGCCGTCGACATCGGCCAGGCCGTCGACGAGGGCAGCGGTATGCACCACGTCGATCAGGGCTTCGATGTCGGTTCGCAGGTTGTCGGAGTACTCGACGATGATGTGGGGCACCGGACCCATCCTCGGAGGCTGCGGGGAGACTCCACCTGTGACTGGCTGTTGTTTAACATGATAACTATCTTGGGTCCGGTGCGCATCTGCTCCTACACCGTCGACGATGCCTATGACTTCGGCCTGTTCACCGAGCGGGGAATTGTCGGACTGTCGCGGCGCACCGGCGTCGCCGATCTGGGAACACTTCTCGCCCAGGGGCGGTTGGGAGAGGCCGCCGGCTTCGACCGCGAGACCCCCGACATCCCGGCCGAGGACATCGACGCCGGTCGTATGCGTTTCGAACGGCTGCTGCCGTGGCCGGGCAAGATCTTCTGCATCGGCGTCAACTATGGGGGCCGGTCCACCGAATACGCCGATCAAGCCGATACCGACTATCCGTCGGTGTTCGTGCGCTTCCCCGATTCACTGACCGGCCATCGGCAGCCCCTCATCCGTCCTCCGGAGAGCCACCGGCTCGACTACGAGGGCGAGATCGTGGTGGTGATGGGGCGTGGGGGTCGCCGCATACCTGTCGATCGGGCCCGGGATCACATCGCCGGATTGACGGTGGGCAACGAGGGCACCATCCGGGATTGGGTGCGCCACGGGAAGTTCAACGTCACGCAGGGCAAGAACTGGGCCGCCAGCGGGGCGATGGGCCCGTGGCTGGTTCCGATCGAGCACATCGGCCCGTTCGACTCGCTGACCCTTCTCACCACCGTCAACGGCGAACGGCGCCAGCACGACACCGTGGCCGCCATGAGGTACCCGATCGAGTACCAGGTCCACTACCTGTCAACATTCACACCGCTGCGGCCCGGCGACGTCATCTTCACCGGAACCCCGACCGGGGCCGGGGCCCGCCTCGATCCGCCACGATGGCTGGAACCAGGGGACGTTGTCGAGGTCGACGTGCCCGGGATCGGCACTCTGGTCAATACTGTGATCGACGAACCTGTGATTGACGAACCTGTGACCGATGAACCGATGAGTGATGAA
>JAHEJM010000014.1:48773-57500 GCA_024638815.1 Acidimicrobiales bacterium
ATGGCTGGAACCAGGGGACGTTGTCGAGGTCGACGTGCCCGGGATCGGCACTCTGGTCAATACTGTGATCGACGAACCTGTGATTGACGAACCTGTGACCGATGAACCGATGAGTGATGAATCCACGATGGAGCAGGCCGTCACCGACCAACCAAGCCACATGACCCCCCAGGTCCGACCATGGTGAATCCCGATCCACTCGAGCCCGAAACAACCCCGAACCTACGGCCGTTCAGCCGGTCGCTGCCCATGGCCCTGCTTCGGGCCCGGGAGGCGGTCATGCAGCAGTTCCGTCCCCTGTTGGCGGCCTACGATCTGACCGAGCAGCAATGGCGGGTACTGCGGGCTCTGAGGGGGGAGAAGTCGGTCACCGCCGGGGAGTTGGCCGACCGCACGTTTCTACTGGGGCCCAGCCTGTCCCGGATTCTCACCGCCCTGGAGGACCGCAAGCTGGTCATCCGCACCACGGCCACCGATGACCAGCGCCGCTCCCTGCTCTCACTGAGCGGCAGGGGTGAACACATCGTCGCCCAGATTGCGCCGCGGTCCGAGGCCGTCAACAACCAAATCGAGGATTGGTTCGGCCGGGACCGCCTGGCCCGGTTGCTGGCCGAACTCGACCACCTGTCGACGATGCCCCCCATGACACCGGGGGCGGATCAGCACCGCGAGCAGCCCTAGTCAATGGCAATGGCCATGACCGACGACCAGATCCGAGACGAGGCCGAGCTGCTGGATCAGGCCGAGCGCACGGCGACCCAGATCCGCCAAACCACCTCCGTCCATCCCCGGGCCACCATCGACGACGCCTATCGCATTCAAGACACCTGGCTGGGGCTGCGCCTGGCCCGGGGTGAGCAACTGGTAGGCCACAAGATCGGCCTCACGTCGCGGGCCATGCAGGCCGCATTGAACATCACCACGCCCGACTCCGGGTTCCTGACCGATGCCATGGTGGTCGAGCCCGACTCGGAGTTGTCGGCGGACCGATTCTGCGATCCCAAGCTCGAGATCGAGCTGGCCTTCGTGCTGGGCCGGGACCTGACCGGGAGCGGTCCCGACGGCAAGGTGACGGTCGACGATGTGATGGCCGCCACCGACCATGTGACCCCGGCCGCCGAGCTGATCGCCGCTCGGTCCCACCGGCGGGATCCCGACACCGGTCGAACCAGAACGGTGGTCGACACCATCGCCGACAACGCAGCCGACGCCGTCATCGTCTGCGGCGGTCAACGGATCTCCTCCACCACCGACCTGCGCTGGGTCGGGGCCCTCGGCTATCGCAACGACATCATCGAGGAAACCGGCCTGGCCGCCGGTGTACTCGATCACCCGGCCAACGGCATCGTTTGGCTGGCGGAGCGGTACCGAATCCGGGGTCGGCGGCTGGAGGTGGGTCAGACCATTCTGGCCGGCTCCTTCACCCGCCCCATCGATGTTCGTCCCGGTGATCGGTTCCGATTCGATTTCGGGCCCCACGGCTCGTTCGCCCTGCGGTTCGCCGCCCCATGAGTCTGCTCGACGACCTTCGGCGTTCGCCCCTGATCACAAGCGTGGCATCATGATGGCGTTGATCCTCGACCTCGATCGCACGCTCGTCGATCTCCAGTCCTATACCGACTACGACGCCGCCTGGGCCGAGGTTGCCGAGCTGATCGATCCCGCGTCGGCCGGCTGCGGCCCCGTCACCGGATGGTCGTCGTCGACCCGAGCCTGCATGGGTGTCATCGCCACCGTCCACGATCCCGAGCGTTGGATGGAGCTGTCGTCGGTCATCGAAGGCCACGAGCGAGCCGCTATTGGTCGATCACGGGCCATGCCTCATGTGGTCGAGTTCCTGGCCGCCACCGCCGATCGCCTCCGGGCCGTGGTCACCCTTCTGCCGGAGACGGTGGCCGATGAGGTGCTGGCGGCCCACGGGCTGGACATCGAGGTGGTGGTGGGCCGGGATCCTCACATTCGACCCAAACCGTCAGGAGCCGGCCTGAAGGAGGCCCTGCGGCGGCTGGGACCGTCCGGAGGCGCCGAAACCATGGTCGGTGACAGCACCTGGGATGCTCTGGCCGCCGCTGACGCCGGGGTGGACTTCATAGGGGTACACGCACCGCCGGCCGAGTTCGCCGCCCTCGACCCTCCGGTCCCGACCTGCGCCACCTTGCTCGAGGTGCTGGCCGTGTTGGATCATCGACAGAACGAGTGAGCGAGAGTCACCGACAGCGAGGCATCGATGGGCAACACCTACCACCGGCAACGCACCGAGCGGCCGCCTCCCCCTGCCGGATGTCCGGTGCACCCGACATGGAGCCCACTCGACGACGACTATCTGGCCGACCCCTACCCCATCGCCACCGAGCTGGCCGGGGAGCCGGTGTTCTACGCCGAGTCCCTGGGCTGTGTGGTGGTGTCCCGAATGGAGGACATCGAAGCCATCTTCACCGACCACGACACCTTCGCCTCGACCATCGTCCAGGATCCGGTGTTCCCCCTGGTGCCGGAGGCTCAGGCCGTACTCGCCGCCGACGACTTCGACCCGGTGGCGGTGATGTCGAACCGACCCGAGCCCGACCACGGCCGCATCCGCTCCTACACCAGGCAGGGGTTCTCGAGCCGGCGGATCCGGTCGCTGGAGCCCTACATCCGGCGCCGAAGCCGCGAACTGATCGACACCATGATCGCCACCGGTTCCCCGGCCGACTTCATCGAGGCGTTCGCCTTTCCACTGCCGGGTGAGACCGTGTTCCGCTTCATCGGCTTTCCCGAGGGCGACGACGAGATACTCAAGGCGTGGTGCGGCGATCGCAAGGCCTTCTCCTGGGGCCGACCGTCGCCGGCCCAACAGATGGAGATCGCCGAGCACATGTTGGCCTACTGGCGCTACTGCCGCGCCTTCACCGCCTCCAAGCGGGACAACCGGGGTGACGATCTGGCCTCCGAGCTCATCGACCTCCACGAGGCCAACCCTGACGATCTCAGCTACCGGGAGGTCGAGTCCATCATCTACGGCCTGTCCTTTGCCGGCCATGAGGCCGTGACCGCCCTGATGGCCAACACCCTCATCTCGCTGCTGGGCCATCGCTCCCAGTGGGACGAGGTGTGCGCCGATCCAGGGCTCATCGCCAATGCCGTCGAGGAGGTGCTCCGCTACGACTCCAGTCAGATCTCGTGGCGGCGCATCACCACCGGGGACACCACGCTGGGCGGCTACGACATCCCGGCCGGAACAGCCGTGTTCCTCAACTTCGCCGCCGCCAACCGTCAAGCCGACGTGTTCCCTGAACCCGACCGGTTCGACATCCACCGGGCCAACGCCAACCGCCACATCTCCTTCGGCAAGGGCGTGCACTATTGTTTGGGTGCCAAGTTCGCCAAATTCGAAACCCAACTGGTGACCGAAATACTGGCCGAACGCCTTCCCAGCCTTCGACTGGTCGATGACCAACAACTCTCCTACTTCCCCAACATCACCTTCCGAGGACCAAGCCGGCTCCTCGTCACCTGGGACTGAGTCGTCCCCGGGGACGGATCCGCCCACCGGGACCGGCCGGCCCGGCTGGTCGCCTCCGGGCTGGACCGATCGCTGGAGTCTGGCCACCAACGGCCTGGCCGCCCTTACCGCGTTCGCAGGGCTGACCGCACTGGCCACCGTGGAGCGGATCCAGACCACGGTGGAAACGGCCCGGGCCTCGACCGACCAGATCGACGAGACCCTGGCGATCACCGAACGACTGCTCACCGACCTTTCCGACACCATGACCCTACTCGAGGAGACGTTCGACGAACTCGACGCCACCGCTGCGTCGAGCACGGCCGCCATCGACGCCGCGGCCGAACTGGCGGCCGACGTGCCGGGCAACCTCAGGGATGTCCAGTCCGGGCTGGAACAGACACGGTCGGCGGCGGCCGCCATCGACACCGTAACCAGGGAACTGTCCGAGCTGCCCCTCGTCGGGGGCAGCGTTGATCCCACCGAGCTGGCCCCCACTATTCGCTCGCTCAACACCGGCCTCGATCCCATCATCGACAATCTGGAGGAGACGTCGGCCACCCTCGATCAGCTGGCCGACGACGGCGAAGACCTCCGGGCCGAACTGCCGGTGCTGAGGGACCAGCTGTCGGTTCTGGCCGACGATCTCGACGACGGGGCCGAGTCCATCGCCGGTCTACGCCGCGATGCGGCGCTGGCGGAATCGGCGACGGTGCCGTGGATCCTACTCAGGCTTGTCATCGTGCTGGCAACCCTGGCCATCGCCGGCACCAATCTGGTCATGGCCCGGGTCCTGGCCATGCGATGAGTCCCGATCCCGATTCCGGGCCCCGTGGTCGGTCGCCCGTCGACACGGGTGGAGCTGCCGAACGAAGGAAGAGAGGAGTCTCCCGATGCTGCTGGTGATGCGTCATGGCAAGTCCGATTGGTCGGCGGGAACGGACGACCACGGCCGACCCCTCAACAGTCGGGGGGTCAAGTCGGCGGAACGAATGGGTCGGGTTCTGACCGAACTCGGCCTCAGCCCCGATCTGGTCATCTCATCCACGGCGACCAGGGCCCTGACCACGGCCCGGCTGGCGCTGGAGTCCGGCCGGTGGGAGTGCGAGTTGCGCACCACCGATGACTTCTACAACGCCGACGTGGCCTCCGTTCTGGCGGTGCTCCGTGGACTCGACCCGTCGGTGAACCGGTGCATGGTGGTCGGTCACAACCCGGCCTGGACGGCGCTGGTTCACGAGCTGACCGGGGCCAATGTGGCCATGAAGACGGCGACCGTGGCCGCCGTCGAGACCTCCCGCTGGGATCTACTCGGCGACGTTCGCTACGGCTCGAATGAGCTGGTGACCGTGCTGCAACCCAGACACTTCATGTGATCGATCGAGTAGGTCCACGGCGGCGATCGGAGGCCGAGGTGCGTCTCGACGGATGGCAGGTCAGTCCACATCATCGAAGGCCGGGGGATAGACCACGGTGCCCTGCAGGTCGGTCCGGGATTGGTCGAACAGGATCGCCTGAGCGGCCTCGGGGGGAGCCCAGTCCGGTACGGGCATGGTGATCCCTCGATCGGTGGCCGGTTCGAAACCGAATCGACAGTAGTAGTCGGGGGCGCCTAGCACGACCACCAGCGGCTCCCCCTCGGCCCGGGCCCGCTCCAAGGCCTCCCACACCAGGGCGGCACCGACGCCGTGGCCCTGACGGGTGGGGGCGACGGCCAGTGGTGCCAACATGACGGTGTCGATGTCGGCCCCCAGGTCGGTCCGCAGGGTACAGCCGCTGATCATGACATGGCCGACGATCTCCCGGCCGAAGTCGCCGTCGATCTCGGCCACCAGAGCCAGCCCGGGCCGGTAGAAGGACGACGCCCGGATGTCCCGCACCAGCCGGGCCTCGACCGGCGACCCGAACGCCTCGGCCACCATCCGGTCGATACCGTCGAAGTCCTCCGGTTCCTCGGCTCGAACGGTGAAGCCGGGCAGGTCCATGTAACGCCACACGTACTCCACGCCGGTCTGGGCGGGAGCGAGAGGGGGAAACGTCTGCCGGCGGGCGAATCGGAAACCGGCCTTGACCGCCACCCGCTGGCTGGCGGTGTTGGCCTCATCGGTCTGAAGCACCACCGAGTCGACATCGGGTCGGGCCAGCGCCGTCTGGGCCAAAGCCTGTGTCAGTTCGGTGGCATAGCCCCGACCGTTGTGCTCGGCCGCTATCCAGTAGCCGACCTCCAAGACCCGTGGCCCCTGACGGCAGTGCAGACCGCAACTGCCGATCGGCTGGTTATCAAGGAACACGCCGTACCCGACGTCACCACCGGCCTCCCACTGATCCCGCCACTGCACGATGAGTTGGTGCCGCCGATCGAGAGTGATCGGCTCCTGGACCACCCAGGCCATGAACGGCCGCAGGTGGCCGAGAGACCGAAGCACGACCGTTGCCATGGCCTCGACGTCGTCGGGCTGCCAGAGGCGCAGAACCAGACGCTCGGTCTCGATCCGAGCCGGCAGCGGCTCGGGCAACCACTGTGTCTCGTCGCTGCGGTCGTCGGCCACATTGACAGTGTCGCCGATATCAGCCTTGTTGTGCCGGGAATTCTCAGGCCGGCCGACGGTCCGATGGTGCGACCCGATTCACCCACCGCAGCACCCGCAGGGCCCGCAAGGTGTTCCACCGGCTGGGCTTGCGACCGGACTCCATGTCGAACCACACCCGACCCGAGTGCTTCTGTTGCACCGGCCAGGTCCCGTCCTTGCGGCGTTTCCCCTCCAGCACCGCGACGGCATCGTCGAACCGATCGTCCCACGGCGCGCCGACGGCGGCGAAATGGTCGAGCCCTCGCAGGATGTCGTAGTGCCAGCGGGGTGGGAACGAGAGCCGGGTGAAGACGGGGTTCACCACCTCCCCGGTGCGATGGGATCGATACAGACGATGGTCGAGGAAGAACTCACGACCGCCATCCAGGGCCGTTGCCAGCCGATCATCATCGGGGGCCCGGCTGCGGCTCTCGGCCACTGCTTCGAGGGCCGAGATGGTGGTGTGAAACGAGCTGTGGCAATGACCGCGCCGGAGGTTCTCGCAATTCCAACCGCCGTCGTCGAGCTGGTTGTCCAGCAACCACTCCAGCGCCGTGTCGACCCGCTCGTCATCGAACCGGAAGTAGCGGGCCATGGCGATGTACATGGAGGTCACACAGGCTTCGGGAACCGGGATCCCGACCGCCGGCGTCAGTCCGCCGTCGTAATAACGGGCACCGTCCCACAGCCGTTCGAGCGCGGTCAGGGCCGCCGGGTGCCCGGGGGCCAGCCCACACCGGTACAGCACGAGCAAGGTGTAGGTGGTGGAGGTCCACTTCGGCGAGTAGAGGCCACCACCCCAGGTGCCGTCCCGATCCTGGTGATCGAGCAAACGCCTCCCCCAGCCGGCTGCCGCCACCCGGGCTCGATCCGATTCATAGTCGGCGGGTGGGGCGTCGAGCAGATCTCGTTTGGTCTGCCATGCGATGGCGGGGTCGCCGGCCGACAACCAGTCGACCGTCGACGCCACGAGCCCATCGATCATGACCGAATCCTACTCGGGGCCGGCAATGGCGCAGGCCGTTTGGAGGCCGAGGTCCCCGGGTCCTCGGCACCCCGCACGGGCCATCAGGCGTCCTGCGTTGCTCCGAAGTGGGCGTCGGATGCGGCCTGGACCGCCTGCTCCACCCGATCGCCCAGTTCCTCCCATTCGCCGATGGCCCGCTGCTCGGCACGGAGCGGCCCCTTGGCCAGGCCCTGGAATCGGGGCTTCACATAGCGGGCAAACAGCTCGTAGTGCCGCTTCTGAGCTACCGGATTGGCCCACTCGTGGTCGAGCATCAGGTAAGCACCGAAACCGCCGTCGGACTGCTTCTCGAGCCGCTCGATCTGGCGGATGGCGTCGTCGGGGGTGCCGATAACGCCGAGGCCGGTCTCATTGACCCACGCCACCCGTTCCTCGAAGGTCTCACCGGCGGCCCGGAAGTGGGGCACGGCCAGGATCTTCTGGGTGTAGTGGCAGAAGTCGTCGAGACCGAACTTGACGTCTTCGATGGCCTGCTCCTTGGTCTCGGCCAGATGCATGGGCCCGACCAGGCGCCAGCTGTTGCGGTCGGCGACTTGGCCGAAATCGGCGGCCCGCTCCTCCACCACGTTCCAGTGATGACCGAGCACGTCGAAGCCGCTCTCGGAGGTGGCCCCGATGGACAGCAGGCCGATGCCGTGCCGTCCGGCGACACGGGGGCCGGTGGGAGAGGCGATGGCGGCCACGGCGATATCGAAGTCACTGTAGGGCCGGTATTGGGATTCGGCGTCGACCAGGTTGTAGCGGGAGGTCCTGTGGGTGACCGGTCCCTCACAGTTCAGCAGCTTCATGAGAACCTCGGTGTCCTCCTCCAGGGCCGAGCGCTGCTCCTCGATGGAGATGCCCAACATCTGGGCGTCGCCGGGGAGTGCGCCCGGTCCGAGGCCGAGCATGAACCGACCGCGGGTCAGCTGGTCGAGGAAGAACGCCCGGTCGGCTACCAGCAGCGGGTTGTGATACGGGAGGGACAACACGCCGGTCCCGAGCTTGATGTGTCGGGTCTGGGGCGCGGCGTAGGCGATGAAGATCATGGGGTCGGGGATGATCTCGGTGCCGGCCGAATGATGCTCACCTATCCAGGCCTCGTCGTAACCGAGCCGATCCAGTAACTGGAGAGTCTCGAGATCGCGTTGCAGAGCTGCGATCGGGTCCTGGCCGGCCAACGAGTGGAACGGCGCCATGAAGATGCCAAATCGCATGATTGAGGAACCCCTTTGTGGATTGTTGATTGAAGGCCGCTAGTCGTGTGAATGACGACGACGTGTGGAACAAAGCTTGGCAATCAACGGCGGCAACGGTCAAAACGGTCCGCTGAGGTCGGCAGCCTACACAAGGCCCCCCTGGAGGTTCGGGTTGCGTTGGGTCGTTGGAGCCTCCAACACCTGGTGGTCGAACGATGGCCGGCTCCGCCGCAACGCCGACCGCAGGAACCGGCAATGGCAGCGCCCCCTCGTGGCCCGAACCAGGCAAACCGGGTGAAGCCCCGGCAACACGAGCGCTCCGCCCCACACCCGCAACTCGAAAACCGACTAGTGTCCTGTCAGGTTGGTCCGTTGCCCAATTCGACGAGCGGATGGCGTCCGTCGCAAGGACGCAGTTCCGCTCGCTACCTGGTTGTAGCGGAGGAACGAGGACGCCGCGAGGGGCGT
>JAHEJM010000197.1 GCA_024638815.1 Acidimicrobiales bacterium
TCCGGACGTCGGTCTTGGGCAGGTAGTAGCGGGCGGGCAGCCCGGTCTCGTACAGGATGGTGGGGCGGGTGCTCTCGGCCACGACCTCGCCATCGATCAGGACCCGCACGTGGCGTGACGAGGGCAGGGCGTCGATGCGGACCTCGGGGCTGCGGGGGTGGACGAAAACCTCGACCTCCTCCTCGAACCAGGCGTCGACGGCGTCCCATTCGATGCGGACCAAATCTCGGAGCCCGTCGACCGGGGAATCGAGGTGACGCCAGGCGGCGTTGGGTAGCGTGCGGTCGCCGACCACGAGGTCGTAGCCGGTGCCGTCGCCCCGGCTCGGGGATCGCAGGGACTCGCCGTTCTCGACCAGCTTGGCGTTGACGTCGTCGACCGGGAAGTACCAGACCGGATAGTACGGGATCTCCCACACGAACCGGCTGCGGCGGCTGTCGACCACGACCTGCCCGTCGACCATGCCCCGGATCCACTTGGGGTTGGGCTCGACTCGGACGCGGGGCTTGGTGGCGCTCATGCATCAACGAACCGGGCAGGTTCGGGGGCTATTCCCCGAGAGAGGGAGTGTTCACCTTGTGCGTTGTGGCTCGCCGGTTTTCGCGCAGCCGGGCTTGCGGTGTCTGCTTGTGGGCCGCCGGCCGACAGTCGGACCGGGCCCAATGTCACACCTGAGTGGTACCGTGTCGACGTATGTCGGATTCATCATCACAGGATGGGCACGCCGCCCCGGCAATGGTGCCTGACCGGCTGAAAGCAAAGGTCGCCGCCATTCGTGACCTTGATGTCGAGGATCTGTCCTCCGAGGAATTGGATGCATTGTTGGCCTGGGGCCGACGCTACACCACCGGCAGCTGACGAGTGCCGTTCCCTCGGGTCGACCCGGCGGTCTTCGACCAAGTGGCAACGGCATTCTCAGGAACGGCCGATCGCGTGTCATTCTCCCACCACGAATTTCTGGCCTTCGTCCTACTCCCGGCACTTGATCGACTTGGCCAGGCCTTTGGCTCTCTGACCCTTCAAGTACCAGGTGATCCCCAGGCACGATTCCAGGCCACAGACTGGGGTGACGGATCACTCTGGCTGATCGGTCGACGAGGTCGTGACGGCCTCGTCGAAGTTCGAGCGGCCCAAGTGAACACGCGGTGATGGGGGACCGCAGCGACGCCCGATGTGCTACAATGAAGCACATGAGTGAGGTCGGAATTCGAGCGCTGAAACAGAACGCTTCTGCGGTTGTGGCCAAGGCTGCCAGTGGTGAGACAGTGACGATCACTGATCGGGGTCGCCCGGTTGCCCAGATGACGGCGATACCGACATCGCGTTTGCAGGGTTTGATCGACCAGGGTCGAGCCCGGCTTCCCCGACATCGACTTGGTGACGTGCCGGCCCCTGAGCCCGGACCTGAGTTGTCGCACGTCTTGTCCGAGATGAGGGAGGGCGAGCGGTACTGAGATGGCGTTCTACATTGACACGTCGGCATTGGTGAAGCTGGTGGTTGCCGAGGCGGAGACTGCTGCGATTCGATCCTGGTTGACGGAAGAGGAACGGGATCTCGTCGCCTGCGATCTGGCTCGCACCGAGTTGATGCGTGCCGTTCGCAGGGTCGTCCCGGATCGAGTGTTGCAGGCCCGGGCCGTGCTCGATGGCGTAACCCTTGTCGGCGTGCCAACTGCCGTGTTCGAGGAGGCCGGACGCCTTGATCCTGTAGGGATGCGATCGCTGGACGCCCTTCATCTGTCCGCTGCGCTCGACCTGGGTGATGATCTCGAGGGTTTGATCACCTACGACGATCGCCTGGCCGAGGCTGCAACGGCAAACGGTGTCACCGTCGTCACACCGCGACCATGAGCGAAGTATGTACCGGCCATCGCTGGGTCGACGTTGTAGCGGATTGGTCACCTCACGGTGACAGCAAACACTGCAGCCCCTCCCAAGCCGTCGATTGCGTCTGGCGTAGTGGCGTGCCATCGGCGGGCCAGAATCGTGGTCCTCCTTCACCCGGCGGTCCTGGGCAACAGACTCTCGCGTGCCCCACTCTCAGGGGTCGCCAGGAGATCTACTGCCCGGCCAGGTGGCGGGCGACCTCATCCGCCGGGTACACGGTCTCGCATGGGATCCCGTTGCGATCGGCGTCCATGCGATCCGGCCTCCCGTCCCACTCCCAGTAGGCGTAGGCGTCGCCATAGCTGAACGAGAGGGGGAACAGATCCCGGCAGAACTTGCCTCGGGGCACCCCGCGGAACGTCTCTGCCGGTTCCGGGAGCGCACCGGTGCCGGCGCCACCGGGTAGGAAGGCGTCCTGCCACGCCGGCCGGGCCGGCGCCTCGCCGGCCGCCAGCATGGCCCGCCACTCCTCGTCGGTGAGGCGGCCCTGGTCGGCGTCACGCCAGAACTCGTAGTACGAGTACACCCCGCCCCGGGCGATCTGGAACACACCCTCATCGTTGGGCACGAGCACGTAGATGTCATCGATGCGCCCGGTGCCGAGCTCGAGCACCTCGAACGAGGTTCGGAAGATGTCGGCGACCAGGGCTGCCTCGTCGTCCTCGACATTAGAGGCCAGTCCGGTCTCGGGGTCGAGGTCGGACGAAGCCAGCCAGAGCAGCTCGAGGACGGTGCCGACGCCCTCGAGCCAGTCATTGTCGGATTCGGAGATGGGCACCCCGGCCAACTCGTCCTGGGCGATGCGGGCCAGCTGAGCAACGAAGTCCCCGACGTCGCCGAGCAGCCGGTCGGCCTCGGCGTCGAGCAGGCCACGGTCGTCGAGCCCCTCCCGGGCCAGGGCGGCGACCGAGCCGATGCGCTGGAACGCCACCGGGTCCGGCTCCACCCAATGGCGCGGTTCGAAGAGCACGGGCTGGAAGTCGCCTTCGACGGCAAATCCCTGCTTGGCGTAGAGGATCGTGTCGTGCTTGAGCTCGGTGTAGGAGCCGAAGCCGGTCTGGTGTGCCTTGGCGGTCCACGCCTGGTTCCGCATGAAGTCGGGGAAGGCTGCGCCGTGGGCGGACCACATGGGCTCGAGGGCGTACAGCCAGGCGTCATAGACGGTCGCCGCCCAGTCGTCGGCGTCGCGAGCGTCGAGCAGCGCCTGCACCCTCGCCAGTTGCTCGTCGTAGTGCAACCAGGGTGGTTCGGTCCTGCCCTCGGCCTCGAGGACGGCAAAGGCGAACTCGGACCCGAAGGCGGCGGCCAGGTCGAGCGGTGAGATCCGTCGTGCATCGTCGCTGTCCGGGATGAACACCGATGGAGCGGTCAGCTGGTCGTAGATGTAGGAGTCGACGACGAAACGGGCGCCCATCACCCTCACCGATGCCGCCTCCGGGTTGATGGCGACGCCGCGGCCGGCGAGGAGTTGGTTCCCGACCGCCTCGACGTCGTCAAGGCCGGTGAAGCCGGCCGGGTCGTCGAGGCCGCCGGCCGCCGCCTCGGCCTCGAACGGGGTGTAGTCATCGGCGGCGCCCACGAGGAAGGCGGTGGGCTCATAGACCAGCGCCCAGCGCTCGGCGAGAGCATCGTCGGAGACGATCACCCGCGACACCAGCAAGCCGAGCCGGAGCGACTCGGGGACACCGACGAGGAAGGCCGACTGACCGAGGTGGGACATGGCGCGGAAGTAGCGTTCCAGGTCGGCGCTGCGGTTGTAGTGGCCGCGGGGCCGGTACAGGCTGTAGTCGATGCACTGCGGATTGGGGAGCCCGGGATTGCAGTCGGCGAAACTGGTGACCGGAGAATTCGTCAGCTGTGCCGCCTCGGTGGCAAGCGCCACCTCATCGGCGGCGCGGGGGCCAAGCGTTCCGACGTCCAACTCCAGCAGTGCGCCGGCCACCTGGAACCATTCGACGACCCGATCGGCCGGATCTTCCAATTCGGTCCCGGCAAGCTGCTGCTGCTGGGCCCGGGCGGCATCGAGGGAACCGAGGACGAACTCCTCCAGGATCGGGAGCAGCACCTGCTGCTCGGTGTCTCGCAGCACCTTGTCGAAGGCGAGATGCCACACGTGATAGGCGGCGTCAGTGGTCACGAACAGAGGCTGTGGGTCGTAGTCATCGAAGTGATAGGCCTCGTGGAAGAGCCGGGTGCCACCGGGGACGATGACAAACCCGTTGGCGGCCATGGTCCCCAGCAGCTCCGGGTCGTTGACCCGGTCAGAGAGGACAGGGGCGACGAGGACGTCGTCGAAGGTGTCGGGGGTGTTCGGTCCGGTGTAGGGGGCCGCATCGTCGAGTAGGGGTACCAGCTGGAACGGGGCAAAGATTCCGGTCGGCGGGCCCAGGCCGGGATCGACCACACCGGTCGAGGTGGTTGACGATGTGGTGGCCGACGACGTTGCCGGAGTCGCCACCTCCCCCGAGCTGCAGGTGGCGGTAACCAGGGACAACACCGCCAGGATGAGCGCCACACGTCGCATGGCTGCCTTCCCTTCTCGACCGGCGGGTGGCGCCGGTGGCACGGATTTTCTGTCTCTTCTATGCACGCTACTGCCGGCCCTACCGAGGCGGTAGGGACCAACGACTCAGCCTCCGAGCCGTCTCAGCAACACCGGGTCGAGAACCCCGTCGTCGTTGGCGTCGGCGCAGACCGGCGTCGCCGGCCCGGGAAGATCGGCGGAGACTGCGAAGCCGCGGCTGCGCCAGGTCCAGGCGCCGGAGGCGACCGGATCGCCGGGGCGGAGCGCTCCATAGGACACGGCGAGGGTGCCGTCGCAGACGGCGACGTCGGCGACCGGCTTGGCCAGCCCGGATGCCACCCAGATCGGCCCCAGGTCCTCGGGCCGGTACACACCGAGATGGGCTGTCCTGGCCTGCTCGTCGGTCCACGTGGCGTCGGGGAAGCGCTGGTGCACCGGCCGCTGCTGGTAGGGGCGTCGGAA
>JAHEJM010000084.1 GCA_024638815.1 Acidimicrobiales bacterium
AGCAGCGTGCCGTTGTCGATGAGTCTTCGCAGCTCGGTGTCGGTTCGCTTCACGCCGAAGGAGTCGGGGCGACCGACCTTCAGCTGACGGCGGGTAAGCGCGTGGACGATCCTTGGCTTAGACCGATTGTGCGTCATAAAACGGTCCACAAACCGTGTTATGACGAAGAAACGAAAGTACACCTCTGTAATTTGGCGAATGCTTCGAACGCTGCCGTGCCCCCTTTGCCGGCACGCAACCTACCCTCCAACGAGCGCGGAGCGCCACCGGGGGCGGCTGGAGCGCAACGGCTCGTGGCCACCAGTCAGATCCACCGATCCCAACGTCAGGTATCTGGGCCGCGATGCTCCAGGTTCTCGAGCAAGGCAGTCGTCGGCCGACATGGGACTCGAGGCCTGGTGTCCGAGTTCGACGACCTCGCCGTCAGCACCGGCCAGACCCGCCCGACCACCGACCCGCTCGGCCCAGCCATCGTCATCGAGATCTGCATCGACATTGCGCGACACCGCCACGGCGACTGGAACATCCTCTACGCCCTCGCCCGGGCAGAGCGCTCCACCGACACATCGGTCTTTCCCGTCCTCTGATGCCGATCCAGCCAGGTACCCGCGACGGTCACTCCCGAGCCACAAATGCCGACCCCACCCACGCCCGTCCCAATCTGAGGAAGCAACCCCGTGGGCAATAGCCATGCACCGACCGAAGCCAGTTCGCACAGCTGCAATCTCTCGCAGCACAACATGCTGCACCTCGCTGGCGATCCACTCCTAGACATCACGCCCTGAGCAGCCAATCGACCTGGTCGAACAGAACTGCAGCGAACAGCTGACGTACCGACCCACCACCGGTATACCTGTGCCCACATGCGCTGACGAGGCGAAATGCCAGTGTGTCGGAGGGGCGAGTCCAACCCAGAGTACAGCCGGGCTTTGGAGTGTGGAGTTGGCCGCAGCCTGGTAGCAAGCGCCCTCGGGTCGAGGCGATCAAAGCCTCTGTCACCTCGTCGCGTCGACTCGATCCGCCACAACCGATTGGGTGACCATGACGCCTTCGCCAACGCCGGTGGCCGCCCGTCATGCTCCAACGCTGCCTGATCAAACCCCTCACCCCGGTGTAGCACCGCTACCGGGGCCAGAGTGGAGAGGGGTACAGGGACTTGACATCATCGAGATCGATCGGCCGTTGGCCGACCTAGCACCGCGCCGGCACTCGTGGATCCCATTCGAATTTCCTGCCGTGTCGCAATGAGTTGCTCAGTTTGACTGATGAACTTGGCCGGTGAGACGCCGACTGCCCCGGGTCCGATGATGTCGCCGTCACTGAAGGAGGCCAACCACACTCTGCTATCTGGCGATAGGCCATGCCCCTTCACCATCTCGAGTGCGTCTTGTAGGTCATGGCGCCACTGCTGCTTCGCCCAACCATTGCAGTCGTTGCAGTGGCAGATCCAGACCAACTCAAGATCCATGTGCTATGAGTCGGCGGCTGCTTCTGACTACTAAGCGATTGGACCAAACGAGTGAGTTGATCATACGTTTGTTCGGTATGGCCGGGTCCCTTCGACGGCGATACAAGATCGACCGGGTGAGAGCTGCACAACTCGCAGATCCAGATGGTCGGGATCGGCTGGTTGGTGAGACGATGCAGCGCATAGTGGACCTGGAGGCCGATACCGGGAGATGAGGACGCCTCCCGGTCAGTTGGGTGTGAACATCGCTTTCATCAACCAGGCGAACAGCCGGCGGTCGATCTTGTCCATCGGCCAAACTCCCACTGCCGGGGAGGAGGTCTCGGTTCGCACGATCACTCCTCGACGGGGAGGTTTGCGAGTGTCTGTCGCGCCATGGGGAGGAATGCCGGCCCGGGGGCCCTAGCATCGATGGGGCCCTGCCAGTTGGCAGGTACATACAGAAGAGAGAGCGTTAAATGCAAGGCACTGTTAAGTTTTTCAATAGCGAGAAGGGCTTCGGCTTCATCTCGCGGGACGGCGGAGACGACGTCTTCGTCCACTACTCCAACATCGCCGGCGATGGTTTCAAGTCGCTGGACGAAGGCCAGGCCGTTGAGTTCGACGTCGCACCGGGCCGCAAGGGAGACGAAGCCCAAAACGTTCGCATGATCTAGCACATCGTCGCTGGAACGCAGGAGCACCGCCGGCCTCGGGCCGGCGGTGCTCTGACTTTTTGGTCGAGCATCGAGGACAACGGTTCTCCATGTTCTTCCAGGATCCGATGAAGACGTCGAGGTTGTGCCGGAGGACACCGCAGTGAGCGGACCAGCGGGGGCAGCATGTGACTCGATTCGAGCGGGTAGCCGTGGATGGTGGAGTGGTGGCGGATCCCCGACAGCTGGTCCCTGCCAGTGGGGTGCACCCTGTGGTCTGCTACGTTTTGGGCACACCATGGCCAGGTTCTCCGGCTTGCGGGTCCGCAGATCGGTTCCGGCTCTGTCAACGTGAGCCACCGGCACCGCCGTACACGGTCCGCCCGATGAGTCGCAGCGACACTCGAATCCCAGATTGCCCGCACCGAGGAGCAACATGTCCCCTTCATTCGCCCATCTGGGCGTGCGCCAGCGGATCGTATCCGGGCGCGCCGAGGGCTCGAACAGCCTTTACCGGTACAAGCCGCCGCCGTCAAGGGCCGCGATGTTTGCGGCCGCGCCACTGCCGGATTCGGGGAGACCCTCGCGCTGGGAATCCCCCTGGTCGCATCAATCGGTCGAGCGAGCGCCATGCACCCCGGAGGCCTCGTTCCCGTACCCACCGGAGAACTCACCGACCAGATCGACACTGAGCTGATGACGTTGTCGGGTTCGGACTGCGTCGCAGCTTTCCACGGGGGTGTCGGCTACGGCCGAGAGACTGCCAATAGAGGCCGTTCGGACAGCCGGAGCCTGTGAGAGTGATCGATGTCCTCCAAGGATGAGTTCTGGGCCGCCCATGACGAGCACCGGCGACGGATCAACACCTACCTCACGCTGGTGCTCGACAAGCGGTTCGACGAGCTGCGGATCGCCGTGTCCGCTGATTTCGATGGCCTCGCCAAGGACGCTCGACTCGGCCTCATCACCGGCCTTGTCGGTGCGCTTGCAGCGATCACCGAACAGGCCGCCGATGCAGGCGGCACGAACATCGACGACTACCTGCAGGATCATCTCCTCGACATCGAGGAGATGATCAACCGACGAGACGGGGAATCGGGCCTTTGAGCTTCGACGAAGGAAGCACCCACGTACCCGGTGCCGATTCCTTGCTAGATCTGTTTGACCGATGCAGCTGAACGGGTGTACGTTCAGCGGCGAGACTCGGTATGCAACCTGCTCGCTCTGCATGTTTGCGACGCACATCTGGTCAGCGAGGTGAAAGCCGGAGCCGGGTCGTCCAGTTCCCGAGCCATCGTGACTCGGGCCCCGTCCCTTGTTTCGGCAGAATCCACCGCCGGAACCGGTCCCCCCAGGTGGTTGGTCCATGCGTTCTTCGGCTCTGTTGTCCATCGTTGGTGGCAATTCTGAGAAGGCCAAATGACGGAGGTCGAGGGGGCCCGAAGCTTCCAAGTCGACGGCGGAGCCTACAACCTGTTCATGGGCCGATACTCCAAGCCGCTGGCCGACCGATTCGCTGAGGCCGCCGGTGTACGGGCCGGCCACTCGGCACTGGACGTTGGATGCGGACCCGGGGCCCTAACCTCGGTCCTTGTCGACCGGTTGGGGGCGGAGTCGGTCGTGGCCTGCGACCCCTCACCCAGCTTCGTGGAAGCCTGCGCCAATCGGCACCCCGATGTGGAGGTTCGCGCCGGCCGTGCTGAGGCGCTCCCATTCGACGACGACCGCTTCGAAGTCGTCCTGGCTCAGTTGGTGTTGCACTTCGTCTCTGAGCCGCTGCCGGCGGCCCGGGAGATGGGTCGCGTCGCTCGACCGGGCTCCACCGTCGGGGCCTGCGTATGGGATTTCGACCGGGGAATGGAGATGCTGCGCCGGTTCTGGGATGCCGCGCTTGCCATGGACCCCGGGGCGCCGGACGAAGCTCGCACAATGCGATTCGGCCGACCGGGTGAGCTGGTCGCTCTGTTCGACAGCGCAGGCCTCCAGGGCACCACCGAAACGATGTTGACGGTCCGCTCCACTTGTCGCGATTTTGATGAGCTGTGGGCCGGGTTCCGGGCCGGCGTCGGACCAGCGGGATCCTACTGCCAGTCCCTCCCGTCCCGCGCTCGGGACCGCCTCGAGAGACGACTTCACGCCGAAGTCGGTGAACCGACCGGCCCCTTCACCCTCGATGCGGTCGCCCGATGCGCGATCGGTCGAACCAAAGGGATCTGACGCCCGATCAGAGGACGGCATCAGAGACTGGCGATGCTCGGATCGCCCGGGGTATGAACGTCTGGAGCCGTTCAGACGGCTGTGAATTCCCGTCCGGTACGAATCTCCTCAGTCCGAAGCGAAGCCGCACGTCGGAGGGGACCTCGGAAAGCCCTTCGGCTCCCGCAAAGTGCTAGCCTTTCGACGATGGACAGAGGCCAATTGATGAGCCGGCTGTTCGGGGTCGATCGGGTCTTGATCGGCGTTGTACATCTCGGTCCGTTGCCGGGAACACCGGCGGCGTCGGTTTCCGTCGAGACCGTGGTGACCAGGGCAGCGGCCGAGGCCCGTCTCTACGCCGGGGCCGGGTATCACGGCATCATCATCGAGAACATGGGCGATCGGCCGTATCTTCGCCGTTCGGTCGGGCCCGAAGTGGTGGCGGCCATGACCGCCGCCGGCCAGGCTGTCCGCCAAACCGTCGATCTTCCGATCGGGGTGCAGGTATTGGCCGGGGCCAACCACGAGGCGGTGGCGGTGGCTCACGCCATCGGCGCCGCGTTCGTCCGGGTCGAGGGCTTCGTCTTCGCCCACGTGGCCGACGAGGGCGTGGTTCAATCGGACGCCGGCGAACTGCTCCGCTACCGCCGGGCCGTCGGGGCCGACGAGGTACGGATCTTCGCCGACATCAAGAAGAAGCATTCGTCCCACGCCATCACCGCCGACGTCGATCTGGCCGAGACGGCGGCGGCGGCCGAGTTCTTCCTGGCCGACGGTGTCGTCGTCACCGGCACCACCACCGGAGCACCGACCGACGGGGCCGACGTCAAAGCGGTGGCCGACCGGGTGTCGATCCCAACCTTGGTCGGTTCGGGGGTCAACCCCGACAACATCGCCGACTATGGCGATGCCGACGGTTTGATCGTCGGGTCCTATGTCAAACACGACGGCCGTTGGTCGAACGACATCGACCCGGCCCGCCTGGAAGCGCTGGCCCAGGCATTTGCCCCATTACCGTGAGCACGGAGACCACTCCCGAGATCGCCGTGTTGGGTAACCTGATCGTCGACGACGTGGTCTACGACGACGGCAGTACCCGCATGCGACAGGCGGGTGGCGCGGTGGTGCATTTCGCCCTCGGGGCGGCGTTGTGGAGTGTTCCGGTCGGAATCGTCAGCATCGCCGGAAGCGACTACCCGTCTGAGATTCTCGATCGCCTTACCGATCGGGGAGTCAACCTCGACGGCGTGCGCCGCCATGATGGTCCGAGCCTGCGATCCTGGCTGCTGTATGAGGGTGCGAGACGCCGGGTCCTGCATCGCCTCAGCTCACCCCCGCATGAGACCATGTCTCCCGCCGTCGGCGACGTCCCCAAGGCGTGGTCGCCGGCAGCCGTTCATCTGGCTCCCATGCCCCTGAGCCGTCAACGAACCTGGCTCCAGCATCTGCACACCGAGACGTCGGCGCTGTTGACGGTCGATCCCTTCGCCCTCATCCAGGAAGGGACCTGGGCCGACTGCGTCGAGGCCTTCACTCACGCCGATGCCCTGCTGGCCAGCGAAGACGAAATCCTGTTGCCCCCCGATGTCGACCAGCGGCTGCGTTGGTTCGAGTCGGGGATTCCGCTGGTCTTCTTCAAACAGGGGGCGGCCGGAGGCACCGTGTACGACGCTGCTCGACGGCGGGTCCTGTCATGGGAGGGTCGGTGTGAACGGGTGGTGGAGCCCACCGGGGCCGGCGACGCCTTCGCCGGAGGCCTGCTGGCTGCATTGTGCCGAGACGAGCCGATCGAACGGGCACTGGAGAGGGCCGTGGTGTCTGCCAGCTTCAGCCTCGAGGGTCTCGATGTGGAGGCCATGCTCGGGGTCTCACCCGCTCAGGCCCGGACCCGCCTCAACCACTGGTTCGGTTCCGAGGTCGTCACGATCTGATCGAACGGCGAATCGGCTCGCGTCGTCTGTCATTCCCAGGTCGGCGGAGGATGGCCCTTCGGGGTCCAGCTTGTCCCGGAGCCACCATCGCCAACGGTGTGTCGGGGCGGCCGAAGGGGGCCGTGGGAGCTCAACCGGCGATCCTGCGCTGTCGTAATCGAGTAGCGATCCCGGGCCCGTTCTCTGCGTGGCGTCTGTGGCGATCCTGACCGTCGGGTCGACGGTCATCGTCTCGCCAATCCCAGTCGGCGCCGAAGTTGAACGAGATCGGAGCACCGAGAATGTACTCCCGAACCGGATCGGGCTTGTCGGATTCCATTGGGTCGAAGGTCACCCGTACGGACCGGAGCCATCCTGCCCTGTCGCCCGAACGTGCCACCGAAGCCATCCGAGCTCCAGGGCCGATGGATGGTCCTTCGTGGGTCGGCGGGCGGATCGTGACCTTCGTCCCTGGGCCGAGAACCATCGTTCGGCTTAGATGAACTACGTCACCCCTCGAAAGCCCGATGTCGGGCCAACCCCAAGGGAGGGACCGAGCATGTTTGCCGATCGCGTCGATGCCGGCACCCGGCTGGCGGCCCAGCTATCCCAATTGCGGGGCCAGAACGTGGTCGTGGTGGGCCTGCCGAGGGGCGGTGTGCCCGTTGCCTACCAGGTGGCCCGAAGCCTCGGGGCTCCGCTCGACGTGATTCTGGTTCGCAAGCTCGGTGTGCCGTTCCAGCCGGAGTTGGCCATGGGGGCGATCGGCGAGGACGGAGTCCGGGTTCTCAGTGACGAGGTGATCGCCATGACCGGGGTCGGCGAGCGGGAACTGGCCGATGTGGAGGCCCGGGAGCGAGTTGAGCTGGAGCGCAGGGCCGAGCGCTATCGTTCGGGTCGGGAGCGAATCCCGCTCGATGGGAAAGTGGTGGTGGTCGTCGACGACGGTGTCGCCACCGGGGCCACCGCCCGTGCCGCTTGTCAGGTTGCCCGACAACATGGTGCGGCCCGAGTGGTGCTGGCCGTCCCGACGGCTCCAAGGGGCTGGACCAGCCGGATGGGTGACGCCGCCGACGAGTACGTCGCGGTCGACACTCCAATGCTGTTCTGGGCCATCGGCCAGTTCTACCGGGACTTCACACCGACAAGCGACGACGAGGTGATCCGCTACCTGGATCGGTCTCGAACCGAGCTTGCCCGGGTCCGGGCCGCCGATGGTGACGAGCCGCCGGCGGTCGATGGTGAGGTGGCCCTGGCCATCGGGGACGTCACGGTGGCCGGCCGGCTGACCATCCCCGACCATGCCAGTGGCATCGTCATCTTCGCCCACGGCGCCGGTAGCAGCCGTCACAGCCCGCGCAACCGCCATGTGGCCCGGGTGCTCAACGAGGCGGGCCTGGCCACTCTGCTTTTCGACCTGCTGACCGAGCGCGAGGAGATGGATCGGGCTCGAGTGTTCGACATCGATCTGCTGGCCGGGCGACTGGTCGAGGTGACCGCCTGGGTCCGCCGTCGGGCTGAGCTGGTCCACCTGCCCGTCGGCTACTTCGGGGCCAGTACCGGCGCTGCGGCCGCCCTGGTGGCGGCCGCCCTAGGCGACGATGTCGCCGCGGTTGTCTCCCGCGGTGGCCGGCCCGACTTGGCCGGCGACCGGCTTCCCGAAGTCCGAGCGCCGACCCTGCTCATTGTCGGTGGGGAGGATCACCTGGTGCTCGACCTGAACCGTCGAGCCCGCGAGATGATGCGCTGTCCCACCGATCTCGTCGTCATCCCCGGGGCCACCCACCTGTTCGAGGAACCGGGCACACTCGATGCCGCCGCCTCGGCCGCAACATCGTGGTTCGTCACCCATCTCGCCCAACCCGTAGCCGAGGAGGTCTGAAGTTGAGGCTGGGCCTGGTCGGCGACACCATGCTCGGCCGGGGGGTGGCCGAACGTCTACTGCGTGACCCCTCGACCGTCTTCGCCGACGGCGTCACCGAGATGATCGGCGAGGCCGACATCGTGGTGGCAAACCTGGAGTGCTGCATCTCCGATCGGGGACGGCGGTGGCCCGATCCGGACAAGTTGTTCTTCTTCCGAGCCCCACCGGTGGCTGCCGACATGCTGCGGACGCTGGGGGTCGACTGCGTGACGCTGGCCAACAATCACGCCCTCGACTTCGGAGCCGATGCCCTGCTCGACACGCTCCATCACCTCGACCGGGTCGGAATCTCGTGGGTCGGGGCCGGTCCCGATCGGGCCCGGGCCCGGGAGCCGGCGATCCTGACCCACGACGGCATCCGCTTGGCCGTGATCGGGATGACCGACCATCCGGCGGACTTCGCCGCCGGACCGGACCGACCGGGTGTGGCATACGTCGACCTGCGGTCCGACGGCCTCGGCTGGGTGACTGACGCCATCCGCGGCGTCGATGCCGACCTGGTTCTCGTCACCCCCCATTGGGGTCCGAACATGGTACGCCGGCCCGTGGCCCCCGTTCGCCGGGCTGCAGCCGAACTGGTTGAGGCCGGCGCTGATCTGGTGGCCGGTCACTCGGCCCACGTGTTCCATGGTGTCGAAGGACGGGTGCTGTTCGACCTGGGTGATTTCGTCGACGACTATGTCGTCGACGGACTCCTCCGTAACGACCTCGGGCTGTTCTTCCTGGTCGCGATGGAGTCCGGGGGACCGACCCGGATCGAGGCTGTGCCGGTGGCGCTGGACTTCGCCCACACCCGGCCTGCCAACCGGGCCGAGGCGGCCTGGATCGCCGAACGTTTCGGCGCCGCCTGTGCCGAGCACGGCACCGAGGTGGAGCGGCAGGGCGACCGCCTGGTTGTCGACCTTGCCGGCGCCACAGGACGTTCGACCCTAGGGGATCGATCGGCCGGCGAACACCATGGTTGACATGGCGGTTCGATCCGGTACCACGACCAAACTGCGGGTCGATCGGCCCGACGGGACCTCGACGGAAATCGTCTGGCACGATCTCGGGCGCAGCACCATCGCCTACCTGGCCGAGGACCGCTCGTCGGTTCGACGCTATGGCGTCATCATCGAGCCCGATGGTGAGGTCACGGTGACACGAGCCGTCGGTGACGAGCCGGACCAGACCATCGGGCCGACGTCGACCGCGACGCTACGCAATCCCTATGGCGCCACCGTGGAGGAGTACGACTATGACGGCGTCGTTCATGTGGAGTACGGGTTCGATGACGAGGGTCGCTTCCGGACGGCCCTGGTGAAGGACCCATGGGGTCGGCAGGATCTCGAGCTGCATCCCGATCTGGGGCGCACGCTGAGCTGGTCGTGCCCGCTCCACCACGGCAAGGGGTCCTGGAACGCCTGGGGAACCCTTGACCACTATGAGGTGTCATTCGGCGACGGTTCGAGCATGCAATGGGATCTGGTCGGCGACCGGGGGCGGGAGACCATCGTCGGGTGGGACGGTCGGACGGTCGTGGTCGAGGACGCGGCCCCTCCCACGGTGAGCGAGGGGCCCCGGTGAGCGACTTCGATGCCTTGCTGTTCGCCCTCGATGACGAGGGCGGCCTTGGCCGGCACATGGCGGAACACCTGGGGATCGGACTGTCGCCCCACGAGATCCGGCAGTTCGACGGGGGTGAGCACAAGATGCGGCCCCTGGTCAATGTCCGCAACCGTGATGTGCACGTGCTGGCCTCCCTCGCCGGTGACCGACGCCTGTCGGCCAATGACCGATTGTGTCGTACCCTCTTCTTCATCGGTTCGCTCCGCCAGGCCTCGGCCCATTCCGTGACCGCCGTGGTGCCCTACATCTGTTACTCACGCAAGGACCGTCAGACCAAGGGGCGCGATCCGGTGACGACCCGGTACGTGGCCCAGTTGTTCGAGGCTGTGGGGACCGATCGGCTTGTCACCGTCGACGTCCACAACCTGGCCGCCTTCCAGAATGCGGCTCGATGCCGGACCGATCATGTGGAAGCGACCCAGCTCTTCGTCGACCACTTCTCCTCGGATTCCCGGATGGCACGGCTGGGGGAGGGGGAACTGGTTGTCGTGTCACCCGACACCGGTGGGGTCAAGCGAGCCGATCGGCTCCGCCGGCGGCTTGCCGACCACCTGGGACGACAGATCGGCTTGGCCTTTGCCGGCAAGCTCCGGAGTCGGGGTGTGGTGTCGGGGCCGGACCGGGTACTCGGCGAGGTCGACGGGGCCACGACCATCGTCGTGGACGACATGATCGTCTCCGGCACCACCATGGCCCGGGTGGCGGCGGCCCTTGTCGCCCAGGGCGCCGGCTCGGTTCATCTACTGGCCACCCATGCGTTGTTCACGCCCGACGCCGCCACCCTGTTCGACGATCCGTCCATCGATTCGGTGGTTGTCACCGACACCGTCCCGCCTGGCAGGCTGGGGGCCGCCGAGGTGGGCGGTCGGCTCGTCACCCTGTCGATGGCCCCGCTGCTGGCCGAGGCCCTTTCCCGAATACAATCCGGCGGTTCACTCACCGAACTGCTCCACCTCGACATGTGAGGATTCGAGAGTGATGGCGTCCGACGGGTCGCCGTGTACGGTGCCGCCGATCAGTGCGAGTTCGTCGATGGCCAGTGCGAGGTACTCGTCGGTTCGATCGAGCCAGCGACCGGCGTGGTGATCGCCGTCGGCGAGATGGGCGATGCTGAGCCGGGCCCGGGTGACGGCCCGCAGCGCCCGGTAGAGGGCACGGTCGGAGGCGGGGACGGTGTCGTTGGTCCGCTCCAGGACCCCGGTGGCCAGACGATACCCGAGAGCGCCGGCGCCGAGGCGACGACACTCGACCTCGAGAAGGGCAAGGTCGGCGGCCGGATCGATACGGCGGATCTCCGCATCGAAGGTGATCCGATCGATGACCAGCGGTCTGGGCGACAGCACGACGTGCTCCGGACGCAAGTCACCGTGTCCATCGACGATCCGGGCCGAGCGGCCGGCCAGATGTCGAGGGTCGGCGATGACCCGCTGCAACCGGTCGGCCAGGTCGATGACCAGATCGTGCTCGAGGGCATGATCGTGGCGGAGCAGCTCGTCCCGGTCCTCGCTCAGGCCGATGGCCAGACGCCATCGGTGGGTCCGGTCGTCCAACGGACGGTGCCCCGTCGTCCGATAGAACTCGGCCAGGTGCTCGATGATGGCCGCCATCTCCTCGTCGGTCACGGCCACGGCGTCGGTCGACAGTCGACGGTCGAGGAATGAGTCGTCCGGGATGCGGCGCATCACCACCAGCCAGTCCACGGCCGGGCCGTCGCCGCCGATGACCAGCTCTCCCGGCCCGGTGCTCGACAGAGGGACCACCTCCAGGTAGATCCCGGGGGCCAGACCACGGTTAAGCCTCACCTCGGCCTCGCAGTCGCGTCGCCGGTTCTCGATACTGCGGTGATCGAGGAAGGGATGCTGCACCGGCTTCTTCAACTTGTAGGCCCGATTCGGGGTGAGGAAGACCCACGACAGGTGGGTCTCGATCGATTCGGGGGGTTGGGGAAAGGCGCGGCGAAGCAGAAACGACACCTTTGCCGCGGTGTCGGTGGACGTCGCCTGACTGGTCGTTGGTCCGGCATCGGTCATTGGGCCGGCCTCCTCCGGCGACGGTCGGCTCGGACGCCGGACCGGTGTCACCTTCATCACGATCGGCCATGTAGGCGGGTTCCGGTAGAGGCGTTGGTCCTCGGTCCTCGGGGTTCGGCCAGTCTCCGTCGACCCCCTGCCACCCCTTCGCCCCGGCAGTGATCGACTAAGGAAACCGTTCCGAGAGCCGATCGGATCGTATGGGTAACGCGGTGGCAGGCGGCGGCGCCTGCGAGAGGACACCGCCGGACCCATTGGACGGCGGTGCACGTAGCCGGACAGCAGGGTCACGATCGGAGATCGGAGAGCGAATCCGTTCCTGGGCTGAGGTATCGCTGGGGACAATCGAGCGATACGCCCATCACCTTTTCGATCGAGACCTGACGGCGGAGGAGGCGGCGGGCCTCGTTGACGCCGCCGAGAACCTGGCCGTCCTTTTCGGGCGCCTCGAATTGCCTAAGATCGCCCGGCTGGCCCGTGACCTGGCCACTCTGTTCTCGGGGGTGGGACCGTGGGGGGTCACCACCGGCGTTCGGGTGGCGGCGACCTGCGATGATCTGCGAGCCCTGATCGACAGTGCAATCGCACAGCACAGCGCAGTGGGATCATCGGCCGATGTCGTCCTGGTTCTGGGCGATGCCATTGATGCCGTTGATGTCGTCTGCTGGACAACCCAGACGCGAGGCTACTCGGTCATTCGTGCCGTCCATGAGCTACCGCTCCTCGATCGGGACCCGGCCGCGGTGATAGCGGTCTGCCCGAGCCGGTTCACGCCGGCGGTCGCCTCGGTCCTGCGGGCCGTGACCGAGCAGTGGGATGCGCCGTTGTTGATTGTTCATGACCATGCCGACCGGAGCGCCACCCAGCAGCTGGCTGCATTCGCCACCACCGTTCTCCCACCCGAGAGTTCGCCGGGGGATATCGCGGCCGAGCTGACCCGGACCATCGCCGCCTACCGGCAGGAACCGCGGGTCTTCCTGTGCGATCGGTCGCTGGCCACGGCCGAGCGGTTCTTCGCCAACGGTTTCGGTGTGATCCATGTCGCCGACGGGGACCCCCTGCCCGACTCGCTGGGGCCTCTCCCCGGGGTCGTGGTCTTCGGGCCCAGTGTCGGTCCGGAGGCGGTGGAGGCGACCTCCCGGCTGGTGAGAGCCACACCCGGCCGTCGTCACGACCCGATTGTGTGGGTTACCGGCACCCCCCAGTCGGGGAACCGACCCTGGATCGATCGCCTCGACGTACAAACGGTCGAGGCCATAGACGATGCCCTCATCAGTCGGTGCGCCGGCCGGCTGCGCCGACTTGCCGCCGACTACTCCGATGTGGTCAAAGAGCGGACGAGCATCCTGTCGTGGGCCGCCACCCAGGTTTTGATCGATCGCATTCTGGTCGTCGCCCATCGCTCGGGGGGCCATGTTGCCGTGGCTTCGATCCGAATCCACGAGTCGGTGCCCTGGCAGCGCATCGCCGTGCTCAAGGAAGCACTGGGAACGGAGTTCCGGCGTGATGATGTGCTCGGTCTCCGTGGGGATCGCACCATCGTTGTCGCCCTCGACGGGGTGCCCGGTTCGGTTGCCGGGGGTCGTCTGGCGTCGTTGTTGGATCGGCTCGACCTGGACAGTGCTGCGGTTCGGGTCGGGGTCGCTCACTTCCCCTCGGACGGGCGGTCGGCCATCGAACTCGTTACGGCCGCCGATCAGGCTGCTGCACTGGCCGTCGAACACACAGGTCCGGCGGTGGTCACCACCAACTGGCGACCCGACGCCGACGACGTGGTCGATGCCCTTGTGGTCGACGGCGACCCCGTGCTCGGCCACCTGCTCGTCGAGCTCATGGCCGAAAGCGGCCTGAGGGCCAAACAGTTCAACACCGGCCCCGACCTTCTTGCCACCCTGTCCCAGCAAGGGGATTCCGCCCTTCCTCGGCTCCTTCTTCTCGATCTCGACGTTCCCGGTATCGACGGCATCGCCCTTCTCCGCAAGCTGCGCACCGCCGGTCTGATCGCACAGATCAAGATCGTTCTCATGATCAGCCGATCCTCGGAGTCGGACCTCCGGGTCGCCCTCGACATTGGTGTGGTCGATATCATCCGCAAGCCCTTTCCGGCCACCCTGCTACGGCACCGGCTCCGCCTGGTCCTGGGGGAGATGCCGTGATACTTGGTGTCGATCCACCCACCACCCTGATGTGGGGCCTGGTCGTGATCGGCGTGTTCGCCGGCTGCTACGTGATGGTCGGCAGCGTTCTCGATTCGGCCCGGGTCAGGCGGGCCCGCAAGCGCGACGAGATGCAGCACGATCTGGCCATTGTGTTGTTCCGCCCCGGGCAGGAGGGCACGGCAGCCGCCGAGCGTCTGACCCGTGGTCCCCGTTCGATTCTCTTCGACCTCATCCAGCGGTCGGCCGCCGACCTCAGCGGTGATGCCGACGCCCGGCTCCGCAGCCTGGTTGCCGCCGCCGGCCTGGGCCGCAGGATCCGCCGGCGCATTCACAGCCGGAGTTGGAGGAGCAGAGCCCAGGGAGCGGCGTTGGCCAGTCTGCTACCCTTCGGCCACCCCGACCGCCTGGCCCTGCTCGACGACCGTCATGGCCTGGTGCGATCTCGGGCCGTGGACGCCATGGCGGCGTCCGACATCGCAGAGAACGCCGAGCGGATCACCGCCCTGCTGGACGATCCGGCTCAGGCCGTCCGACTGGCGGCGAAGAATGCGCTGCTCAAGGGTGGAACCGCCATCGTCCCCGCGCTGGACCTGTATCTCTTCTCATCCGCCGGACCGGGCACCGTCTTCGCCCTCGACGTTGCCGCCAATCTCCCGGATCCTCGTCTGGTTATTTCGATCGAACACCACGCACTGTCCAATGATGCCCGACGGCGAGAGGTCGCGGCCAGGGCTCTGGGTCCTTGGGCCTCCCGGTCCACCATCCTGGCCGACTTGTTGCGTGACGACGAAGACGAGGTTCGGGCTGCGGCCGCCCTCGCCATCGCGGTCGGCGGTGCCCAGGATTCGGTTGCCGAGATCGGACTTCTCCTGCGTGATCGGTCCTGGACGGTACGAAGGGCGGCCGGCTCGGCCCTGGCGTCGCTGGGTGCAGCCGGGGCGATGACCCTTCGGGTGTACGCCCACGACTCCGATCTCTATGCCCAGGACATGGCTCGGCAAACCCTTGCCACCATCGAGGCCAGTCCCTCATCTCTCGATTCGTCGTTGCCTGCCGGCGCCGTCGGTTCAGGAGCGATGCCGTGAGCATGGCCGGATTGGTTGCGGCGTGGGTGGTGTTCGGTGTCGTCATCGTGTCCGCCGCAGCCCAGATCGGGCTGTACATCTCGGCCGGGGTGGAACTCCGTCGGATCAGGCGACGGGATCGCCATCAACTGTGGCGACGTATGCTCGCCTCCCCGCTGGCGCCCCGAATCAGCATCCTGGTACCGGCCTTCAACGAGGCGGTCACGGTGATCGACTCGGTGTCGAATCTTCTGGCTCTCACCTATTCCAATCTGGAGGTCGTGGTGGTGAACGACGGGTCGACCGATGAGACCCTCGATCGCCTGGTCGCAGGATTCGACCTGTCGCCGGTGGGTCCGGTCTACCGCCGAGTGCTCGAGACCGCTCCGGTCCGCCAGATCTTCCGATCGTCCCATGACGCCCGCCTGGTCGTGGTCGACAAACACAATGGGGGCAAGGCCGACACCTTGAACGTGGCTCTCAGCGTCGCGTCGGGTGACCTGGTGTGTGCCATCGATGCCGACACCATCGTGGCCATGGACGCACTGCAACAGATGGTCGTGCCCTTCCTCGATGACGTGAACACCGTCGCCGTCGGCGGAACCATCCGCCTCGTCAACGAGGCCCGGTGGAGTAACGGCCAGATGGTCGAGCTGCGTGCTCCCCGTCACCCCCTCGTCGGGGCCCAAGTGGTCGAGTACACACGATCGTTCCTGATCGGTCGGCTGGGCTGGGGCCCCCTTGGAGGCAACATCATCATCAGCGGAGCCTTCGGGCTGTTCCGCCGGGATGCCCTCCTGGAGGTCCACGGTTACGAGCACGGCAGTGTGGGCGAGGACATGGAGCTGATCGTCCGACTGCGCCGAAACGGCTACGAGCGGGGGACGCCGGTACGCGTCGACTTCAGTCCCGAACCGGTGGCGTTCACCGAGGCGCCGGAGTCGGTCCGCACCCTGGCCCGACAACGCAACCGCTGGTTCCGTGGCCTACTGGACGTGCTGACCCGTCACCGGGCCATGATCCTTCGTCCTCGTTACGGCTCGGCCGGACTGTTGTCCATGCCCTACTTCGTCGTTGTCGAGGCCGTGGCCCCCATCATCGAATCACTGGGCCTGGTCGTCCTGGTCGTTGCCGCCGTCACCGGCGGCTTCCCGCCGGCGGGTCTGACCATCGTCGGTGCCGGCTACCTCGTGGCCATCTGTACGTCGTATCTGGTGCTTCTTGTCGACGACGTGGCCTTCGGGACCTTCGGCCATGCCCGAGATCGGCTGCTGATGTCGTGCCACGTGATCGTCGAGCAGCTCGCTTTGCGGCCTATGACCCTTGTCTGGCGGCTCTGGGGGCTCCGCCTCTTCCTCCAGGGCCGAACCGAGTGGGGAGTTCAGGAGCGGCGGGGGCTCGACTCGGCCACCTGATAGGACTGGGGTCCCTGGCCGGTCACGGTTGATCCTGCGAACATACAACCATGACCGTTGTGCTCGAGAAGGATACGCCGTGGCGATGGCGGATCAAGCCGACCGGGGCGATGCGGGTTCCCGGCGTGATCTTTGCCTCGGAGTCCCTTCTGCCGGACCTGGCTCGGGACCGGGCGATCGAGCAGGTCATGAAGGTGGCGACGTTGCCCGGAATCGTCGTCGCCTCCTACGCCATGCCCGACGTTCACTGGGGCTACGGGTTCCCCATCGGAGGGGTGGCGGCCACCGACGTCGATGCCGGCGGGGTGGTCTCGCCCGGCGGTGTCGGTTTCGACATCTCGTGCGGTGTGCGATTGCTCACATCGCCGTTTCAACGGGATGATGTCCAACCCCTTCTGCCCCGGGTGATGGACGAGCTGTCCCGGGCGGTCCCCAAGGGAATGGGCCCGGGATCGACCTGGACGTCGATGGACCGACGGGTCCTCGATCGGGTATTGGCCCAGGGAGTGCGCTTCGCCGTGGCCGAGGGCCACGGAACCGAGCGCGATCTGGTGCGGTGTGAGGACGGTGGTGTGCTCGTCGGGGCCGATCCGGCCGTGGTAGGTGACCGTGCCAAGACCCGCGGTCTGCGCCAACTGGGGAGTCTGGGCTCCGGCAACCACTTCCTCGAAGTCCAGGTGGTGGATCGGATCATCGATCCGGCGGCGGCTGCGGCGTTCGATCTCCGCCTGGGTCAGATCTGCGTGATGATCCACTCCGGCTCCCGAGGACTCGGGCATCAGATCTGTACCGATGAGTTGAAGACCGTGGAGAAGGCGATGGCGGACCTCCACATCTCCGTGCCCGATCGTCAGCTGGCATGCGTGCCGGTGAAGTCGGCGGCGGGGCAACGCTATCTGTCGGCCATGGCGGCGGCCGGCAACTTCGGGCGGACCAACCGGCAGATGCTGGGCCAGGCCGTTCGCTCGGTGTTCGCCCGAACCGTCGGCGAAGGTCGACTCGACCTGCTCTACGACGTGTCCCACAACATGGCGACGCTCGAGACCCATGTCGTGGATGGACGGCCGATGTCGCTGTGCGTCCACCGGAAAGGGGCCACACGGGCCCTTCCCCCCGGGCACCGTGATCTGCCGCCGGACCTCCGCCCGACCGGCCAGCCCGTGCTCGTGCCGGGATCGATGGGGACCGCATCGTACGTACTTGTCGGTTCGGCCACGGGAGACGCGTTCCACTCGACCTGCCACGGAGCAGGGCGAACCATGAGTCGAACCCAGGCTCGGAAACGAATTTCCGGCTCGGAACTGCGTCGACAGCTGGCGGCAATGGACGTCGCGGTGAGGGCCGGCTCCGATCGGGGGCTGACCGAGGAGGCCCCGTTCAGCTACAAGGACGTCGATGCCGTGGTCGACACCGTGGAACGGGCCGGCTTGGCCCGGCGGGTGGCACGCCTGGTGCCGGTCGGTGTGGTCAAGGGCTGAGCTGCGGGAATCCAACTCCTGGTCAGACATCGACGAGAAACGAGCAAAGGAACCGTTCGTCCTCCTGGAGGACCGTCAGGCCCGACCGGGACACCGCCTTCGGGGCCGATCCGGTGGGTGTCACGGTGCGCCGT
>JAHEJM010000198.1 GCA_024638815.1 Acidimicrobiales bacterium
CGCACCCCCAGGGTCTTCGCCCCCCGCAACGTGAGATAGCAGTCCCACGGGCCGGGAACCGCACCCACCGCATTCTGGACGAAGGTGAGGTGGTCGTGGACTTCGGCGTTGTTGGTGGCCACAAACCCTCCGACCACGTCGGAGTGTCCGCCAAGATACTTCGTGGTGGAGTGCACCACGAGGTCGGCACCGTGAGCCAGCGGTTGCTGAAGGTAGGGGGTGGCGAACGTGTTGTCGACAACCAGCCTGGCCTCCGGCCGCTTCGCCACCACGGCAGCCACCGCAGCGATGTCGACGACGGTCAACAGGGGGTTGGTCGGCGTCTCGATCCAGACCAGGTTGGTCCGCTCCGGCCAGTCACCGTCGAGCTCGGCGGGTCGGGTCAGATCGTGGGCCGACCAGGTGATGCCGACCCGGCCGAACACCTTGGAGATCAGCCGGAAGGTCCCGCCGTACGCGTCGTTGCCCATGACCACGTGATCCCCCGGCTCCAGGAGCCGCAAGACCGCATCCTCGGCCGCCAACCCGCTGGCGAACGATACCCCGTAGGCGGCGCCTTCGAGAGCGGCCAACGACCGTTGCAGCGCGGTTCTGGTCGGATTGCCGGTGCGGGCGTACTCGTAGCCCGAGTGTTTGCCCACGCCTTCCTGGGCAAAGGTCGACGTCTGGAACACCGGCACGGTCACGGCCCCGGTTACCGGTTCCGGATCCTGGCCGACGTGGATGGCCTTGGTGTTGAAACCCCAGGATTGTGAGGCCGCGTCCTCGCTCGACTCGGTGTTGGCTGCAGAGTTCATGGTCAAAGCCTAGATGTTTCGGCCTTGGAGCCGTTCACCTCACTTGGGGAATCGGCCGAGAGGAACGACAGTAGGTCGGCCCGAGCCACCACGGTCCGGGGCCGGCCACCGTCGAGGACCAGTAGGGCCGGGGCGAGATCGAGTAACTGCACCGCCAACTCCACCGGTTGGCCGATGCCGATGGTGGGCATCTTGGGGCTCATCACGTCCTCCACGGAACGTTCGAGCATCGAGTTGTCACCGAACGCCGCCTCCATGATCCGCAACTCGTCGATCGAACCCATGACCTCCGCCGCGGCGAGTGGCATCTCGCCCTTGGCCACCGGCAGCTGGCTCACGTCGTGGCGGTGCATGAGGGCCACGGCGGCCCGCACGCTGTCGCCGGGTTGCACATAGACAAGGCCCGGGGTGTGAGCATCCTTGGCCGCCAGCACGTCGGCCACGGTGGGACCCTCGGCGGTGAGAAAGCCGTAGCCGGCCATCCATTCGTCATTGAAGACCCGGCTGAGATAGCCTCGCCCCGAGTCGGGGACGAGCACGACCACCAGATCTTCGGCCGTCAGTTCCTCGGCCAACCGGAGCGAGGCGGCAACCGCGGTTCCACCCGAACCGCCGATGAGCAGACCCTCCTCCCTGCTGACTCGCCGGGCGGTGAGGAAGGAGTCGTGATCGGACACGGCAATGACCCGATCGACCAGCGCCGGATCGTAGGTCGTGGGCCAGAAGTCCTCACCAACCCCCTCCACGAGATAGGGCCGCCCCGATCCGCCGGAATACACCGAGCCTTCGGGGTCGGCAGCCACGATCTGCACGTCCGGGTTCTTCGCCTTCAGATAGCGCCCGACCCCGGTCAGGGTCCCGCCCGTGCCGGCCCCGGCCACGAAGTGGGTGATCCGGCCATCGGTCTGATCCCAGATCTCGGGGCCGGTGGTCTCGAAGTGGGACAGTGGGTTGGTGGGGTTGGCGTACTGGTTGGGTCGGAAGGCGTCCGGGGTCTCAGCCACCAGCCGTTCGGCGGTCGAGTAGTAGGAGTCCGGGTCTTCGGGCGGAACCGCCACCGGGCAGACGACGACCTCGGCCCCGTAGGCCTTGAGCAGGTCGACCTTCTCGGGGGCCACCTTGTCGGTGACGACGAATATGCATCGATACCCACGTTGAGCGGCCACAATGGCCAGTCCCACCCCGGTATTGCCCGATGTCGGTTCGATGATCGTCCCACCGGGCTTCAACAAGCCGTCCTTCTCGGCGTGTTCGATCATCGTGAGTGCCGGGCGATCCTTGGAGCTGCCGCCCGGATTGGTCAACTCGACCTTAACCACGACCGGACAGGCGAGATCCTTGCCGACCTGACGCAGCCGCACCATCGGCGTATTGCCGATCAGGTCCAGTACCGAGTCGGCGATGTCCATGGGTCCTCCTCGTCGAGGCGGTAGGCGGATGGCCGATCAGGTGGAAACCACCAACCGGGCCCGTTGGTCCCAGCCTATCGAAAGCCGCCCTGGTCGCCGGAAACTACCAGAGGACGGCCCGGTTCAGCCTCTTCGGGCCCATGATCCGGCAGTTCGGGGACCAACGCCGACCCCGTTTCGAGGAGCTCGGCGACCCGAAAGTAGCCGTCGGGCGAGCGAACCAACCACAGCACGAGCGACCGGCGACGCGATTGGCGTACGCCGTGAATCACGCCGGTCCGATCGACGAGATGGCGCTCGGGATCATCGACGGTGACCGAGAGGGCGGTCTGGGCCCCGTCGCGTATGACCACGACCTGGCGGATGACGGGGCTTCTTCCCGACACCCGAAGGCTGTTGGAGTGAAGACGCTCGATCCGGGCCGACGCTTGACCGTGGGCCGGAGTGTTGGCCAGAAACACGGTGTCGGCTCTGGCCGCGACCGGGTCGTTCTCGAGCAGGAACTCGGCCAGCAGCAGATCCGACACCACCCGGTGCCAGGCCGGGTCATCGTGGACGTTGCCGGCACGGTGGAGTCCAAGACGTCCGGGTAGCACGGCCCGGCGCACGGGGCGGGCGGCGGCATGGAAGACCGCCTGTTGACCAAGCAGGACCGGGCGAAGCGCCAGGGCGAACACCACCAACTCGAACAGGGCTGCAACGGCCAGACCGATACCGAACCGACCGGTCGGCGCCGGCGATCCGAACCAGCCGGAAAGGGCCACGGCCAGCCCGGCCACCACCACCAGGGCGACCACCAGCATGGCCACCTGGCCCGGCGGTGGCCCCGCCTCGGCACTTAGGACCCCGCCGTTTCCGGCTCGACCGACATCGGCCGGCGTGTCCTCATGGGCCTTGAGAAACTCGAGTTCGAACATGCCGCTGCAGAGGGCCAGGACCACGACCACAGCCATGGTTTCCAGCGCCGGGGGACTACCGGCCACCAGCGAGTACAGACCGGCCAGGGCCGCCCCGCCGAGCAACCTCAGCACGAAGGTGGTCACCGACTGGTCGGCGTTCTCGGTGACGACGTGAACGGCCAGAGCAGCCACCGCAGCCAGCAACACAACGATGAACAACAGCGACAGACGCGAACCGTGCGACTCCTGTTGGTCAATCATCGGGCCGTCGAGAGTGGCGGCACCGGCCGAGACATCGGTCAGATTCTCCAGCAGGGTCTCGCCCTCCTGGGAGCGCAGGGAGACGGCGGGAACGATCAACACCCGTCTCGACATCGACAAGGCGTCGAGTGCTCCCTCACCGTCGTCGCCGACAGCCAGCGAATCCACCACCGAAGTCGACAGCAGGGAGACGCCGTCGATGGCCTCCTGGGGACCTCCGGCCAGATATCGGGTGTCGACGGTGTCGACCCAAGCCACCGACGGGTTGCCGACCACCCGATCGAGCCAGTCGGTACCGGTTTCCTCCGATAGCAGCGCCACCACGGCCTGGGTCGGATCGCCGGAATCGACCAGCAGCTCACCGACCTGATAGGCGCCGGTGTCCGCGTCGAGCGATCGGTGATCGACGGTGGCCAGACCCGGATTCCGGAACATGAATCCACCGAGTAGCAACAGACCGAGACCGAGGCCCAACACCGCCAGCAGGTTGAGGCGGTCACCGGTGGGCAGGCTGACGGGTAGCAGGTGACCCCGGGGCGGTCGATCGAGATTGGGACCCAGCGACCACGACAGGCCCGTGGCCCCGGGCCGGGCGAGATGAAGACCGGCCAAAACCGGGGCCATCACGGCCGCAGTGAACAAGCCGGCGATCACCGATCCGACCACCACCGCGACCAGGGCGCCCGTGGCCCCGCCGAACAGCCAGAACAGGCCGAGCACGGCGAGAAAACCGGACACGATAAGGGACAACTCGACCCCGATTGCGGCCAACGACGAACGAACCATGGTGGCGCCGTCGTCCCCGTAGGGGGTCTCGTGCCAGAGCAGCAGGCGAAGGCCGAGACCGATGGCGGTCACGAACCCGGCTACGGCGGCGACCACAGGGGTGGTGACGATGGTTCCGTTGAAGCCGTCGACGGCCTGAGCTCCGACCGAGCCGGCCAGGAACACCGAAACCGGCCAGACCGTTCCGGCCACCAGAGCCTCCCATCGCCCGAACCGGAATCCCACGGCCACGGCTGCCGCCGCGGCCAGCAGTGCCAACATCCATACTGCGCTCTGGTAACCGTCGGCCAGGAGCTGATCGGTCAGCATGCGGCCTCCGAGAAGCACCTGCGGCTCGGTACCGCCGGCGATATCATCCTGCGATGGCCCGCCATCGTTGTCGGCGGATTCGTCGTCATCGATGACAACGGTCAAATCGTTGTCGATGGGCACACTCTCGATCAGGGTCGCCCCGATGTCGGCGACAACTCGATCCAGCGTCCTCCGCACCACGGCCGCGTCTTCGACCCGGAGGTGGAAGGCGGTGGCCTCGGGCGTGGGCCAGTCGACTGTTGCGCTGCTGACACCGTCGATGGCTTCGAGCCGGTTCCGGGCCACGGCCAGCCATTCATCGTCGACGTCGCTCGATTCGTCGACCACAGCGGTCACATCGGGCACCAGTCCGTCGACCGCGGCGCCGGTGGA
>JAHEJM010000199.1:0-2134 GCA_024638815.1 Acidimicrobiales bacterium
CGGTCTGATCGGCCCGGTAGGCGTCGAGGCGGATGGCCACCTCGTCGTCGGACAGGGCCAGCACGGCGGCTGCCAGCAGGGCGGCATTGACCGCCCCGGCCCGTCCAATGGCCAGCGTCCCGACCGGGATCCCGGCCGGCATCTGCACGATCGACAGCAGCGAGTCCTGGCCCGAAAGGGCCCGGGACTGCACCGGCACGCCGAACACCGGAAGGGGCGTCAGGGCCGCGGTCATGCCCGGCAGGTGGGCGGCCCCTCCGGCCCCGGCGATGATCACCTTGAACCCCCGGTCCCTGGCGCTGTGGGCGAAGGCATAGAGCCGATCCGGGGTTCGGTGGGCCGAGACGATCCTGGCCTCGTGCTCGACCCCCAGCGCCTGCAGCGTGTCGGCGGCGTGGCGCATGGTCTCCCAGTCCGACTGGCTTCCCATGATGATGGCGACCGGCGGGCTCATGGTCGACCAGGCTAGCGTCCGGCGTCGGGGCCGAGGCCGGGATCGAGGGCAGGAGGACGGCCCCTCATTCGGGCAATGAGTTCCGGAGTGATGGCCCCACCCTCCGACGGCTCCACGATGACCTCGGCCCCGTAGACCGCCATCGATCGGAGCTTGGCGGCCGAGAAAGCGTCCGACGACACGGCCACGAAGTCCAGGCTGTAGCGGGCGGCAACGAAGGCCAGGGCCGTGCCGGTGCTGCCGCCGGTGTATTCCACCACCCGATCACCCGAACCCACATCGCCCCGCTCCAGCGCCCGCTCGATCACCGACACCGCCATACGGTCCTTGTAGCTTCCGGTCGGGTTGCCCGACTCCAGCTTCAGCCACACCGCACCGCACCCGTCGGGCACGACCTGACGCAACCGCACCAACGGGTCCCGCCGACGGCGGCACGAAGAAAGGGATCCGGTTCGACCATGGCCCGAGGGTAAACGGGGCGGTATGGTCGGCGCCATGACCGAAGGTCGGCCAGCGGCCAAGCCATTCCCTCCCGCACCGGGCGTGAACCCCGACACCGTCGAGGCCTTCGTGGCCCAACAGTGGCCGGCCCGACCCAATCGGGCCACCTGCCACGAGGTGTCGGGCCGCCATGCGGTGGTGGAGATGCCGGTGACCTCCGAGGCCGTCCGTCCCGGCGGCTACATCTCCGGACCCACCCAGTTCGCCTGCGCCGATCTGGCCCTGTGGTATGCGGTGTTCGGTGCCATCGGGCTGGAGGCCATGGCTCTGACCAGCGAGCTGTCCATCCGGTTCCTCCGCCCCGCCGTCGGAAACCGACTCCAGGCTCGGGCCGATCTCAACAGCGTGGGCTCCCGCCAGATCGTGGGCACGGTCAGCATCTGGGTCGACGATGCCGACAAGCCGGTGTCGGTGGCCCAGGGCACCTATATGGCCCCGAGGATCGACTGAGCCCATGACCGACGAACTCCACGACCTCGCTCCGTTCTACGTGCTCGACGGTCTGGACGAGGCCGGCCGGGCCCGGTTCGAGGCCCACCTGGCCGGTTGCGCCCAATGCCGGGCCGAGGTGGCCGAACTGTCCGACACCCTGGCCGCCATGGACATCGAGCCGGCCGAGTCGATCCCGGACGAGGAACCCCTGACCCGACGCCGGCCGGACCCAATGACGGAAACGGGGCTTGCCGTCGGCGACGAACCTGGTTCCGAGTCGACCTCCAGTGGCGCCGGAGCCCGGAGTTCGGATTCCGTGGGCGGGGCCACTGTCGAGGCCACGGAAAACCGCCACATTCGAGTCACCCGGCGTCTCTCGGTCTGGCTGACCTGGGCCGCTGTGATGGTGGCCGTGGTCGCGGCCATCCTGATCATGGTCAACCGCTGAGGAGCCGACCGGCTACCGACCGCTGGGGGCCCAACCGTTGAGGAATCGATCGACGTAGCGCTCGGCATCGAAGGAGCGGCTTGACAGGTTGCCGGGCAGTACCGCTCGCAGTGAGACCCGGGCCAGCGGTGGCCCGAGCAGGGCCCGGGCCAGATCATCGGGATGGCCATCAACCAGCCGCCCCGCCTTCTGATGGTGGCGCAGCACCTGGCGCACGGCCTTGGCGTTCCCGGCCATGACCGCCCTGGTGGCCGTCCCAAGCTCGTTGTCGGAACCCATCTCGACCAGGATGCGACTGA
>JAHEJM010000199.1:2234-4836 GCA_024638815.1 Acidimicrobiales bacterium
GGGTGCTACTTGTCGGCGGATGGCAGGCCCTGGCCGAGTTCGTAGTCGGCCTGCCCCGGCTGCTGCCCATCACCACCGCGCCGATCGACATCCGACATGAATTGAGCCCGGCTCAGCCGGTTCGGTGCCACGGTCATTGCCGGCTGAGGCGTCTGTTTCCCCGCTCCACTAGGGTGGGATGCAGACGATTTGGCAGGGAGGACAAACGTGAAGAACCCGATGCAGCTCTGGCAACAGGCCGCAGACACGTTCGAAGCCCATCTCGGATCCATCGAGGACGGACAATGGGATGCGGAGACGACGTGCGACGGATGGACGGTTCGAGACCTCGTCGATCACACACTCATGTGGCAGGCACGCTCAGTATCCCTGCTCGGATCCGAGGTCGAGGCCGACGCCGGTTGGGAGGCCATTCGTGCCGCCGCCGTCGAGGCCCTTTCCGACCCCTCGTGCCTTGACGGCTCGGCCGACACCGGTCCGGGCCAGAGCATGGAGAAGCATCAGATATTCGGCTTCGCCCTCGGTGACCTGCTGATCCACAGCTGGGATCTGGCCCGGTCACTGGAGGCCGATGAGACCCTGCCTGCCGAGGTGGTCGAGGCCGTCCAGGTCGGGCTCGATCGGGTGCCGGAGGAGATGCTGCGGGCTCCGAACATGTTCGGGCCCGCCATCGAGGTGCCGGCCGGCGCCGGTGCCCAGGACAAGCTGCTGGCCTTCGCCGGACGCCAAGCCTGAACCCGCACGTCGAGGAGCGCCGACACTATGACACCGGTTGTCGAGGTGGAGCATCTCGAGAAACGCTACGGCAGCTTCGTGGCCGTCGAGGATGTCTCGTTCACCGTGGATGCCGGTGAGATCTTCGGCATTCTCGGACCCAACGGGTCGGGAAAGACCACAACGGTCGAATGTCTCCAAGGTCTACGGCGAGCCGACGGCGGCAGGCTGAGCGTTCTCGGTCACGATCCCCGTCGGGAGGCGGAACGGCTGAGACGGCGGATCGGATCACAGTTACAGGAGTCGGCCCTGCCCGAGCGGCTCAAGGTCTCGGAGGCACTCTCGTTCTTCTCATCCCTCTCGCCGAGCGGCACCGACTGGGAGACCGTCATGGAGCAGTGGGGACTGGCCGAGAAACGCTCGGCCACCTTCGCCAGTCTGTCCGGTGGTCAGCAACAGCGGTTGTTTGTGGCCCTCGCTCTGGTCAACGAACCCGAACTGGTCTTCCTGGATGAGATGACCACCGGTCTCGACCCCGCTTCCCGCCGGGTGGCGTGGGATCTCATCCGAAGGATTCGTGATGGTGGCGCCACCGTGATCCTGGTCACCCACTTCATGGACGAAGCGGAGAATCTGTGTGATCGAATCGCCGTGATCGACGACAAGCGAGTGGTTGCGGTCGACACCCCGACCGGTCTCATCGACACCTACGCGCCGGATGCAGTGGTGGCGTTCTCGACCGACGAGACCGACCTGACCTTCCTGGAACGGCTCGACGAGGTGGATGCCGTCGAGCGATCCGGTCGTCACGTCTCGGTAACCGGCAGCGGGGCCCTCCTGGCCATGGTGGCGGCCGAGCTGGTGGGACACGGCCTGGCCCCGACCGATCTTCGGGTCGAGCGGGCCGACCTGGAGGACGTGTTCCTGCAACTCACCACAAGGGAGCAGTGACATGGGAACCCTGGCCCGGTTGTCCTGGCTGGAACTGAAGCTGTTCCTCCGAGAACCGCTCACTGTCGTGTTCTCGTTGGCGTTGCCCCTGATCATCCTTTTCGTCCTCGGAGGGGTGTTCGGCAACGAACCGAGCCGGCCGGGTGAGCAACTGGTGTACCGAGGGGTCGGGGCCATGGACTATTACGTGCCGGCCTATCTCAGCCTCGTGGTCGCCTCGGTTTGCGTGATGAGCATCCCCACCCACCTCGCCGGTAACCGCGAGCGTGGTGTACTCAAACGCTTCCACGCATCCTCCGTCGGTGCCCTGGCCGTGGCCGGGGCCGAGGTGGTGGTGGCCTTCGTCCTGTCGACGGTCAGCGCCGTGCTGCTCCTGGTCGCCGCCGCCCTGGTCTACGACTTCGACCGGCCCGACTCGGTGCTCGGAGTGATCGGCGGGTTCGTCTTCGTCACCGTCGGGTTTGCCGCCTTTGGAATCCTGCTCGGATCGGTGTTACCGACGGCCCGGGCCGCTCAGGCCGTCGGCATGGTGATCTGGTTCGTGATGCTGTTCCTGGGCGGCGCCGGGCCCCCACCGGAGGTGCTGACCGGGGCGATGCAGACGATGCTCGACCTCACGCCGTTGTGGCATGCCGTCAAGGTGATGCAGGATGTCTGGCTCGGACTTGACCCCGGTCTTTCCTGGTTGGTGTTCGCCGGGATTGCGGTCGTCAGTGCGACACTGGGCGTCTACTTCTTCCGCTGGGAGTGAGCGGTCAGAGCCTGGTGATGGAGAAGGCGGGGATGATCCGGGGCGCCGCCGATTCGATGTACTCGCCGAATTGGGGCATCACCGTGGCCTGAGCCCGCAACTTGGCCTGGCCTTCGTCTTCGGGCAGTTCCTCGACTCGGGCCCGGAAGCGTTCCGTACGGTATTCGACGTCGATCTCGGGATTGG
>JAHEJM010000200.1 GCA_024638815.1 Acidimicrobiales bacterium
CGGCGAGTACTACGGCGAGAGCATGCGGGTCTACACCACCCTCGATCACGATCTGCAGCGCCTGGCCTACAACACCATCACCGGGCGGCTCGATCCCAACAACCCGGAAATGCCGCTGGGCGCCCTGGTGTCCATCGACGGTGACGGCCGGGTGGTGGCCATGATGGGTGGCGCCGATTGGCAGACGTCACAGGTCAATCTGGCCACGGCCGAAGGCGGCACCGGCTTCCAGCCCGGTTCGCTCATGAAGCCCATCGTGCTGGCCGAGTTCATCGAGCAGGGGTTCTCTCCCGAGTCCCAATTCCAGGCCCCCTTCACCACGGTTTTCGACCTGCCCGGCGGTGGACAGTGGAAGGTCAGCGGCGGTGGAACCTCCAAGATCCCCAACCACCGGACCGTGTACGACGCCACCCGGTGGTCGTCCAACACGGTGTACGCCCAGATGATGCTGCTCGTCCAGCCCGACACCGTGGTCGACATGGCCCAGCGACTGGGGATCGAAGCCCCCATCGAGTCCGTACCCTCGCTGGTGCTCGGCGCCGAGGAAGTACCGCCGCTGGACATGGCCGCCGCTTTTTCCACCTTCGAGCGGGAAGGTGTGCACATGAAGCCGGCGCTCATCGACCGCATCGAGGACTCCGAGGGCAACGTGTTGTGCTGGTACCCGACCGAGGCCGGCGATTGCGACGGTCGGGCATCGGCGGCCGACGCCACTCGACAGGGCGACCAGGCCATCGAGGGTCGCATTGCCCGCCAGGTCAACGGTGCCCTGCTCGACATAGTCGCCAACGGAACCGGCAAGGCGGCGGCGCTGGTCAACGAGGCCGGCGAGGTCCGACCGGCTGCCGGCAAGACCGGCACCACTCAGAACTATCGAGACGCCTGGTTCACCGGTTTCTCCTGCGATCTGACCACCTCGGTGTGGATGGGCTACCCCGGGGTCGATGGCGAGGAGCCCCGGTACATGAGCAACGCCGAGGTGGCAACGCTCAACGCCTCCCGGGCCGAGCAGGGGCTGGAGCCGCTTCCCAACATGAGCGAGCTGTTCGGCGACTACGACAACATCACCGGCGGTTCGATCCCGGCCGAGATGTGGCATGACTACATGCTGGCCGCCACCGCCGACGACGGCCCGTGCGAGATTCCCAGCGAACGCCCGGGGCCCGATCAGCGCATCCTCGGCCAGGACCTGTTGACCACGCTCGTTCCGTGCGCCGAGCCCGACCCAGCCCTGGTGGCGGCGGCCCAGCAGGCCCAGTCCACCTCCGCCGGCGATGGCGGTGGTGGCGAACAGCCCCCGGCCGACAACGGCGGTGGTGGTGACGGCGAGGATGCGCTCGGCCCCCTTGTCAACGTCTCGTTGGGCGGTCGCGGCTTCGGATCGTTCTCCGGCCGGGCGCCCATGGCGTTCCAGGGCCCCAACGTCTTCCAGGACAATGGGGGCGAGGGCGGCAACGGCGGGGGAGGCGCCACCCCGACCACCGCGCCCTGCCTGCCCATCGATCTCAACGGCAACGTGATCGAGGGCGGCACCACGACCACCATCGATCCGGCCGGTCCGTCCACCGAGGACACCGGCACCACCACGACCGTCGATCCCAACGCCACGAGCTCCACCACCGTCGATCCCAACAACACGACCACCACCCCACCCACGACCGCTCCCCCCACCACCGAGTCGACCACCACGGCCGAGACCCAGCCTGCCGAGACCAATCCCGGCAACGGAAACGGAAACGGGAACGGAAATGGGAACGGCAATGGAGGCGGGGGCGGCGACTGACCACCCAGCCCCTCCGGAACTCACCCGAGGTGGTGGACCGTCACCCGCAAATGCCGAGGTCGGCCAGCCGATGGAACCACGGCAGGGACGCCTCGAGTCCGGCCTCCAGATCGGTGGCCGGCCGATAGTCGAGTTGGCGGCCGCTCTTCTCGATTGAGCCCCAGGTCCGGGGCACATCACCTCGGCTGGTGTCCCGGTAGTCGACCCTGGCCTCGATATCGAGGAGCTGCTCCAGGGCCGTGATGACATGGCGCAACTCCAACGGTCGACTCCGAGCCAGGTTGAAGATCTCGAACGGCCGGCCGGTGTAGTCCATGGCGGCCCGAAGGCCGTCCACGATGTCGTCGATGTAGGTGAAGTCCCGGAGCGCCGAGCCGTCCCCGAACACCGGAATGGGCTCGCCGTTGATCATCCTGGCCGCGAAGTTGGCGATGGCCAGATCCGGACGCTGGCCCGGGCCGTACACGGTGAACAGGCGGGTCGCCGCCACCGAGAAACCGGCTCCGGCCGCTGCCTGCGCCGCCAGCCTCTCTGCCGCCAGTTTGGAGTGGGCGTAGACGCTGACGGGTTGAGGCAACGCGTCCTCCGGCCAGGGAACGTCGGGGTTGATGCCGTACACGCTGCTGGACGAGACCAACACCAGATGGGGGATGGAACGCCTCCCCATCAGCTCGAGGACGGCGGCCGTGCCGCCGACGTTGACGTCGTAGTAGTCGATCGGACGCGACCACGATTGTCGAACCCCGGTCAGCGCGGCGGCATGGACCACCACATCGATGTCACCCGTCACGTCCCGGTCGAGTCGCCGCCCCAGCTCGCCGGTATCCCGGATGTCGAGCTCGACAAGCGAGAACCGGGGATCGGCCTCGAACGGTGCCACATTGCCCCGCTTCAGCGCGGGATCATAGAACTCATCGAACGAGTCGATGCCGACAACGGTCCACTCGTCGTGGAGGAGACGCCTCACCAGGCCGGATCCGATGAAGCCTGCCGCCCCCGTGACGAGCGCCGTACCACCCGTGTGTGATCGCCGTCCGCCTTCACTCATCGATCAGTAGTCGAACGGAACCAGCTCACCGTCGTTGGTCACCAACATGACCGGTTGGGCTTCCCACGTGGTGACGTCGCCGCCCATACCCGGAGAGTCGGCGGGCATGCCCGGCAGGGCCAATCCCACGGCATCGGGCTGCTCGGCCAGTAGAGCGGTGATGGCCCCCACCGGTATATGCCCCTCGATGGTGTAACCGCCGACCACCGCAGTGTGGCAGGAGGCGGCCCGCTCGGGAATACCCCGATGCTGACGGAAGGCCGCCCGCTCGGGATCATCGGTGGCGTCGATGTCGGCGCCGTGTTGCTCCAGGTACACGACCCAGCTGGAACAGCACCCTCAACCGGGGTCCTTGTGGACCTCGAAGTTCACCCCCGACAGTGGTGCGGCCTCGGTTGCGATGGTCGCCACGACATCGGAACCGCGGTCCGTGGCCCCCTCGGAACTTGGGCTGTCACTCCCACAGGCCGTCAAAACCAACAGCACGGCGATGATGGCCAGGGGGCGAGCGACCGCGCCGGCGAACGCAGACATGGTTCCCAGTCAATCACGTTTGCCATCAAACTACAGGTGCAGTCAGTCACAAGCTTGGATACGGCCACGGACAGCACGGCGGCCATGAGGGCCACGGACGGCACGGGAATGGTTCGGCTACGACATCGACTGGCCGGCACCGACGTGGCCATCACGTCGGCCGACGTGGCACCGGCCTCCAGCGATCACCGATCAACGCCCAGGTTGCCTCGCCCACTCGATCTTCGTACCGACTCGCCGGACTGAAGCCGACCGGTCGGTTGAGGTCAGCTCGGCGGCGAGAGCCGGCCGTCGCCGAAGCCGTGGACGTCGATCAGACCCCACGGGTCACCTGGAGCCACCACCCAGTAGTCGATGTTGTGCCGACGGCAGAACTCGACCTTGGCGCCCCGATCCTTCGACTCGGTCGACGGTGAAACCACTTCCACCATGACGGCGATGTCATTCGGATCGAGCACGGGTAGATCCTGTTTCAGCACATCGACCGCGGCGATGACCAAATCGGGCACGATCCAGGTGTCGGCACCTTCCTGGTGAACCCGGGGTTCGGTCACCACTTCCATTTCGTCGGGCAGGGTGGCGGCGATGGCGATCAGCAGCTTGGCCTGGGTGCGCTGGTGGCCGGTCCTCGGTCGGTTCAAGCTGAAGTTCCCCCCGATGCATTCGGCCCTGCTTCCGGGTGCGGCCGATTCCATGGCGTTGAGAACCGCTTCCACTTCCTGCTCGGTTTCGACGTCGAGCACTGTAGCCATACCCACAACCGTACCCTACAGACGGGTGGTGACAGTATCCCGATCGGCCGTCGGTTGGTCACCGGCCCGGCCGGCATTGGCGGCGATGGCGTCGGCCACCTCGTTCCACCGGCTGCGGGGCACGTCATGGCCCATATCGGGGAACATCAACAGTCGCGATCCGGGTACGGCTTCGGCTGTGGCCACGCCGCCCGAGGGTAGAACCAGCTTGTCCTCCAGGCCGTGGACGACCAGGGTCGGCGCCGTCACCGTGCCCAGGGCCCGGGTGCGGTCGGGGCTGGCGGCGATGGCCGCCGTCTGCCGCTCCACGCCCTTCGGTCGCCAGCTGCGGGCCACCCCGTCCCGGGCCCGGGCCAGATGTTCGCCGCGATCCCATGCCGAGCCGGCCCACAGCGAGTACATCTCGGTGCCGACCTCGGCCGCCTCGACCCGGCTGGGACGGGGTGGCCGGACCAGCTTGGCAAAGACCTTCCTGTCGATCCCACCGTTGCGGCGGTCGCCGGTGTGGGACATGATCGAGGTGAGCGACGCCACTCGGCCCGGATACTGGATGGCCATGGTCTGGGCGATCATGCCGCCCATGGACGCACCGACCAGGTGCGCCCTGGCGATGCCCAGAGCGTCGAACAGGCCGACGGCGTCGGCCGCCATGTCGGCCAGGGTGTAGCCGGC
>JAHEJM010000015.1 GCA_024638815.1 Acidimicrobiales bacterium
TCGCCGGCATCGCACAAGAGATCCTGACCGACCGACAACTAACAGCCGAGCGGGTCCGAGCCGAAGTGACCTCACTCCTTGACCGCTGATCCAAACAAGGCCATGACATCCGGATCGGGCACGTGACGGCGGCGGGCCGAGCGCTCGGCAAAGCTGTGCTCAGGCTGCTCGACATCACTACTCGGAAAGGCCGGATCGGCCCGCTCGGGTCCCGGCGTTCTGGCCCGGATCTCGAGCCCGGTAATGAGACCGCTCAGGGTGCGATGAGCGATCTCCGGCTCGACGACCGCTTGGTCGTCACCCTCGGTGGGCGGCGCCCATAATCCGGAACGTTCCGACGTGCGCGATATGCCGCACAGTTGTGCCCGCACGGCGGCGGAGCCGAACGTTATCGAGCAGGGTCATCCGCTGGTTGGGTCAGGTGTGGACGCCGCTCCCGTCCGATCGGCGTTGCCGGATCTGCGCTGGTCACGTCGCCGGGACCAAGAACATCCTGAGCGCCCGCTTCGCAAGCTAACTTGCCATGTCCGGAGCGACAAGCTAACTTGTACGAGTGGACGTGCCGTTGATTGCAGCAAGTGCCAGAAAGCACGGCATCTCCGACGATGACATGACCACGCCTTCCACAACCCGATCCTGGTCGACGAACTCGACGACGGATTCACGATGTTCGTCGGCGGCGACAGATCAGGCAACCTTCTCGAGATCGGTGTCATCGACAGCCAAGACGGCCCGATCCTCGTCCACGCCATGCCAGCTCGCTCCCGCCACCTGAGGTGACCACCATGCCCCGAACCGCACAAGAGATCCTTGATCAAGCCGACGAACTCGCAGCTCGATTCGAGAACCACAAACCCGAGTCGGGTGACGCACGCGACGCGACCCCACTACGAGAGCTCCGGATTGCCTTCGCGCATCGAGCCGAAGCAGAGAAGGCACTCGTCGACGCCGTGGGCAACGCCCGCGACGCCGGCCATTCGTGGGCATCGATCGGGGCCATGGTCGGCACCTCCGGCGAAGCAGCTCGACAGCGTTACGGCCACACTGCTCGACGGACCTGACGTCGACGCGGTCGAAGGCACCTACGATCGGGGCGGGGCGAACCGAGCGCCGTCGGCGGGAGCCGCTCGGTATCACCGCTCGGAAATTACGAGCCGACGCGCTCGGGTGCCGGCGTTTCCGATCGGGTGCATCAATCGATAATCTCACCCGGCCAGCCTCGACAACCCAGGGTCTGGCCCCGATCGGTCAAATCCGTCCGGGACCGGAGTGCCAAGAGGTCAGAACCAACCCGGGCCGGGTCGCAGCAGGATCAGTCGGAGGCGGTTGCCGGTGACGGCGTGTTGGCCCGGAGGAACTCGAGCACCCGGTCCATGGCCACTTTCCGGGCCGGATCTTCCTTCCAGTTCTCGATGAGGGTGGCGTTGGGCGCCGATTCGGCCAGCAGACGGGAAGCGGAGGACGGGTGGTAGAGGTCGTTGCCCATCAGGGCCAGGATCGGAGTGTCGGTGTTGGCGAACGCCGAGGCGTCGACCGAGAAAAACGGATTGTCCGAGCCGTACATGTTCTGCTTGAACCCAGCCCATGCTTCGTCCTTGACATCGGGACGCTTGGGTTTCAGCTCCTCGGCCCAGCCGTCGAAGATCTCCATGAAGGCGTCACGATTGTCCTCCAGCCCGATGGTCTGCAGCACGACGGCGGACGTGATGCGTTCGGCGGCCACGGCCAGTAGTCCACCGATGTAGGCACCGCCGATGCACATGCCCATGACGTGGAATCGGGCGATCCCGAGGTGGTTCATCAGCGCCAGCTGGTCGTCCCGGTAGGTGGTCCAGTCGTCGTTGGCCGAGATCGGTCCGGTCGACCGTCCGGCATTGCGCTGATCCATGGCGATGACCCGGAAGTCGTCGCCGAGCTGCCTGATCGGGTTCCACGGGGCGTTCGACCAGGCGGCCAGGGTCGACCGCATGCCACCGGGGGCAATCAACAGCACCGGGTGCCCGGACCCGGACTCCTCGTAGTACAAGCTGACGATTCCGGTCTCGGTTACTCGCTCGTAGCTCGGCATCGCAGTCAGTGTAGTTAATCGGCCTGACAATCCGAAGTTCCTCACCCGCCCGTCCGGAATTGTCCCATGGCCGATAGTTAATCGGCCTGACAATCCGAAGTTCCTCACCCGCCCGTCCGGAATTGTCCCATGGCCGATAGCCTCAGGCAACCGCCTCGATGGAACAAGGTCGAGGAGGTCCTGTACAAGCCCGGTCGTCGGCCTCGATCCGACCGGGACAACCATGAGGTTGATCGCATGTCCGAGGAGCCGGAGGCTCGGAGACGACGCAGCGGACGGGCACGGCGAAACCGGCGCGACCAGGCCGACGACCAACCTCGGGTCTCCCAGCGGGCGTTCGGTCAGCCGCAACGGCGGTTCGCTCCGGTCGAGTTGCTCTCGGCCGACGAGATCGAGGCCATTCACTGCGCATCGCTGGCGGTACTCCGTGACACCGGGATCGACGTTCTTGACGCCGATGCCCGCAAGCTCCTGGCCTCGGCCGGGGCCGATGTCGACGACGGGGAGGACCGGGTCCGGTTCGACCCCGAGATGGTGATGGACTACGTGTCCTCCGCCCCCTCCCGGTTCCCGCTTCACTCCTGGAACCCGGAGCGAACCCTGCTGTTCGGTGGCGACCACGTGGCCTTCACCTCGGTGGCCAGTGCCCCCAACGTGTCCGACCTGGCCGGGGGTCGACGCACCGGCACCCGTCTTGACCACCAGGGCCTGGTCAAGCTGGCCCACAGCCTCAACGCCGTTCACCTCTTCGGCGGCTACCCGGTCGAGCCGACCGACCTGCACCCGTCGGTTCGTCATCTTCACGCCACCCACGACCAGCTCACCCTCAGCGACAAGCCGATCCACGCCTACAGCCTCGGAGCTCAACGCAACCGCGACTGTCTGGAGATGGTGCGCATCGCCCGTGGCGTGTCCCACGAGCAGCTCGACTCCGAGCCCTCCATCTTCTCCATCATCAACACGTCGTCACCGCTGCGACTCGACATCCCCATGCTGCAAGGGATCATGGAGTACTCGGCCCGAAACCAGATCATCGTCATCACCCCGTTCACCCTGGCCGGGGCCATGGCGCCGGTAACGGTGGCCGGGGCTCTGGTTCAACAGAACGCCGAGGCCCTGGCCGGTATCACCATGACCCAGGTCGTCCGCCGGGGGGCCCCGGTGATGTACGGCGGGTTCACCTCCAATGTCGACATGCGTTCCGGCTCACCGGCGTTCGGAACCCCGGAGTACATGAAGGCCGCCATCGTCGGCGGCCAGCTGGCCCGTCGCTACAACGTTCCCTACCGCTCGTCGAATGTGAATGCCGGCAACGCACTGGATGCCCAGGTTGCCTACGAGTCGGTGTTCTCCCTGTGGGGGGCCATCAACGGCGGTGCCCATCTGATCATGCACGCCGCCGGCTGGATGGAGGGGGGTCTGCGGGCGTCGTACGAGAAGATGGTGCTGGACGCCGATCTGCTGTCGATGGTGGCCGAGTTCTTGACCCCGCTGGCCACCGACTCCGACTCCCTGGCGGTCGAGGCCATCAACGAGGTCGGGCCCGGTGGCCACTTCTTCGGGGTGGCCCATACCCAATCCCGCTATCGGCACGCCTTCTACGCTCCGATGTTGTCGGATTGGCGCAACTACGAATCGTGGGTGGAGAGCGGAGCCCCCACCACCGACCAGCACATGGCCACCGTGTCCCGTCGCCTGCTCGACGACTACGAGCCGCCGGCGATGGACGACGATCGACGGGCCCAACTCGACGACTTCGTGGCCCGCCGAGTGGGCGAGGGTGGTGTCGCCACCGATTTCTGATCCATTTCCGAATCGGCTTCGCGGCGATCACAGCCGGGAGTGAAAGGAGCCGAATGGCTGTACAGAAGGCGCCGTTGCCGTCGTCCGCCCAGGTGGTGGTCATCGGCGGGGGAGTGGTGGGGGCCAGTGTGCTCTATCACCTGACCCGCAACGGGTGGACCGACGTGGTCCTGCTGGAGCGAGACGAGTTGACCGCCGGGTCCACCTGGCACTCGGCCGGTGGCATGCACACCCTCAACGGCGATCCCAACGTGGCCAAGCTCCAGCAGTACACCATCGAGCTCTACCGCGAGATCGAGGCGCTGTCGGGCCGGGACTGTGGCATCCACATAACCGGCGGGGTTCTGCTGGCCGACACCCCGGAACGCATGGACTGGTTGCGCATGGCCCATGCCCGTGGCCGCTATCTGGGCATGGACACCGAACTGATCTCGGTGGCTGAGGCCAAGGAGCTCATGCCCTTCCTGGAGGAGAGGTATTTCGTCGGCGCCATGCGGGACGCCCACGAAGGCCACGTCGACCCGACCGGGGTGACCAACGCCTATGCCCAGGTGGCTCGCGACAACGGTGCCACCATCTTCCGCCGGGCCTGGGCCAAAGCCATCACGCCGGTTCCCGCTCCCGCCGACGGTCGGTGGGATGTGCACGTCCACGATCCGACCTCGGGCGATGAGCGGGGCATCATTCGGTGTGAGCACGTGGTCAACGCCGGAGGGCTGTGGGCCCGGGAGGTCGGCCGCATGGTGGGACTGGAGCTGCCGCTGCTGGCCATGGAGCACATGTATCTGCTGACCGAGCCCATCCCGGCCCTGGCCGACTACAACGCCACGAACGGGGAGCTGGCCCACGCCATCGACTTCGGGGGCGAGATCTACATGCGCCAGGAGGGCGAAGGCCTGCTGCTCGGCACCTACGAGCGCCACGGCAAGCCGTGGTCGACCAGCGAGACGCCGTGGGACTTCGGTATGCGACTGCTCACCCCCGACCTGGAGCGCATCGCCGAGTCCCTCGATGTCGGGTTCAAGCACTTCCCGGTGTTCTCCGAGGTCGGCATCAAACAGGTCATCAACGGCCCGTTCACCTTCGCCCCCGACGGCAACCCGCTGCTGGGGCCGGTTCGCGGCCTGCCCGGCTACTGGTCGGCGTGTGCAGTCATGGCCGGTCTGTCCCAGGGCGGTGGAGTGGGCCTGGCCCTGGCCAACTGGATCACCGAGGGCGATCCCGGCTTCGACGTGTGGGCCATGGACATCGCCCGGTACGGCGACTTCGCCACGCCGAGCTTCACCAACACCAAGGTCAGGGAGAACTACTCCCGCCGCTTCCGCATCACCTTCCCCAACGAGTTCCTGCCCGAGGGTCGACGGCTACAGACCAGCCCCATCCACGATCGGCTGGTCGAGGCCAGTGCGGTCTGGGGCAACGCCTTCGGACTGGAGACCGCGCTGTGGTTCCAGGCCGAGGGTGAGGAGCCGACCGAGGAGGTCACCTTCGGTCGGTCCAACGCCTGGGACCGGGTCCGGGGCGAGACTCTGGCCGTGCGCAACGGGGTGGGAATGATGGAGACCACCGGGTTCTCCAAGTTCGAGTTCTCCGGACCGGGGGCCCGGGCCTTCCTGGAACGGCTGAGCACCAACTCGGTGCCCCGGCCCGGCCGGATGGCCCTGGCTCCGATGGTCAACGACGGGGGCAAGCTCACGGGTGACCTGTCGATCGCCTGCCTGCCACCGGCGTATGGCGAAGCCCGCGGCCCGGCCTCCACCATCACCGGCGGGGCCACCGGCAACGTGGACCATGCCGAGCGCTTCGTCGTGTTCGGCTCCGGCATCGCCGAGCGCTACTACCAGCGATGGTTCGACCGTCACCTGCCCGACGACGGTTCGGTGTGGTATCGCACGCTGAGCTACGAGACCTGTGGCCTGTCCATTGCCGGACCCCGCAGCCGGGACGTCCTGGCCGCCGTCACCGACCATGACGTCTCGTCCGAGAACTTCCGCTTCATGGACTTCCGATCGATCTCGGTGGGTTGGGCTCCGGTGTGGTGCGGTCGAGTGACCTTCACCGGCGACTTGGGCTACGAGTTCTGGATGCCGGCCAGCTACCAACGCTATGTATTCGACCGGCTGATGGAGGCCGGAGTCGAGTTCGATCTGCGCCTGTTCGGGCTCCATGCCCTGAACTCGACGCGGCTGGAGAAGGGTTTCGGCAGCTGGGCCCGGGAATACCGGCCCATTTACGATCCGTTCGAGGCCGGATTCGACCGCTTCGTCAAGCTCGATCCCGAGGCCAAGCCTGACTTCATCGGCCGCGATGCCCTGGTCGAGGCCAAGGCCCGAGGTCCGGAGCGGAGGCTGCTGACCTGGACGGTGGACACCGAGCCGGGGCGGGCCGGAGCCGACGTGATCGGTGACGAACCGATTTGGTACGACGACGCGGTCGTGGGTTGGGTCACCTCGGGTGGCTATGCCCATTACAGTGACGTGTCGGTGGCCATGGGCTATGTCCCGGCCGGACTTGCCCCCGACGTGGCGGGCCACACCCCCGCCGGTCGGTTCGAGATCGAGATCCTGGGAGTGCGCCGGCCGGCTCATCTGGTCGACGGTTGCTTGTGGGATCCCGAGGCATCCCGCATGCGAATGTGACCCGCCCGGGCCCGCCCTTGCCCGTTGTCGCCATGGTCGCGTGTGTGGCCCTGGCCGCGGTGACCGTCGCCTGCAGCTCGCCGTCGGGCTGGTTCGAGTACGGCGGTGATGACGACCACCGCGATCCCGGGCCCGCCGCCGCCGGCCAACCTTCCATCGAGCCACCGCCGGTCTCGACGACAGCGGCAACCGTCATCCGAGTCATCGACGGTGACTCGTTGGAGCTGGAGCGCGACGGCCAGGAGATCGAGGTGCGGCTCCGGGGGTTCAACGCACCCGAGCTCTACCGTGAGTCGGACGACGGAACCGATGTGGAGACCTGTCAGGGCGATAGGGCCCGACAGGCGCTGGAATCGCTGGTCCGAACCGGGTCCCAGGTCCTCCTGGTGGTCGATGACACCGCCGGGCTCGATCGCTTCGGTCGAACGCTGGCCGATCTGACGGCCGGGATCGAAGCCGGTGACGAGCAGACAACCGGATCGGTGGTGGCGTCAATGGTGAGTGGCGGTTGGGGGTTCGCCACCGGGGATCGGCTCGACAACCGGGAGCTGATGAAGAAGGCGGCCGAGAGCAAGCGAGGAATGTGGGGCGATACCTGCGGCCGGCCGGCGGCCACGACCATCGAGCTGGGCCGGATTCAGGCCGACGCCCCCGGCAACGATCGGTTCAACCTGACCGAGGAGTGGGTGGAGATCGTGAACTCCGGAGTGTCCGACAACGACCTGTCCGGTTGGATGATTCGGGACGACACCACCGGTCATCGTTTCGTCCTGGACCGGACCATCCCGGCCGGTGGTTCGCTGCTGGTTCGCACCGGAGCCGGATCCGACGATGCGAGCACCCTTCATCTCGACCAATCGTTTCCGGTATGGTCCAACGACCGGGAGACCGTGGTTCTCATCGACGACAACGGCGTCTTCATCGACTGGCGCTTCCTCGATTCGTAGGGATTCGACTCGTGGAAGTGTGTGATTGGCCAAGGCCCGATTCGAAGGGGTTCCAATGACCCAACCGCCATCAGACGACGTCTACACCCACGGCCATCATCCTGCCGTGTTGCGCTCCCACACCTTTCGAACCGTCGAGAACTCGGCCCGATATCTGATGCCTCACTTGCAGCCGGGCCGGCGCTTGCTCGACGTCGGTTGTGGACCCGGCACCATCACCGCCGATCTGGCGGCCCGGCTGCATCCAGGATCGGTGATTGGGGTCGACAGGTCCGCCGCCATCGTCGAACAGGCCGACTCGACCGACTTTGGTCCCGGGCCCCGGGACCTGACCTTCCAGGTCGACGACTGCTACCGGCTGTCGTTCCCCGACGACTCGTTCGACGTCGTCCATGCCCACCAGGTGCTGCAGCACCTCTCCGATCCGGTGGCGGCCCTGGTCGAGATGGGGCGGGTGGTGGCCCCGACCGGGGTGGTGGCGGTACGGGACGCCGACTACCGGGCCATGGCCTGGTTTCCCCGATTGCCCGAACTGGATCTGTGGATGGAGCTCTATCAGGCCGTGGCCCGCTGTAACCGAGCCGATCCCGATGCCGGTCGCCATCTGCGGTGGTGGGCTCGACAGGCCGGGTTCACCACGGTCGAGTGCTCGGCCGATGTCTGGTGTTTCGCCACGGCCGAGCAATGTGCCTGGTGGGGCCACCTGTGGGCCGAGCGGGTTGAGCATTCCGAGCTGGCGGTCCAGGCCGTCGAGTACGGCTTGGCCTCCGGCCGGGACCTGGCCCGAATCGCCGCCGGCTGGCGAACCTGGGCCGCCCACCCGGCCGCCTGGTTTGCGGTGGTCAACGGTGAGGTGTTGGCCCGAGCCTGACCATCCCAAGATTCTCGGTCGCTCACGTCGGAAGACCTCGCGCGCCACGACAATTCTGAGATTTCGGGGAGGGTCGAGTGGCCGCCGTCTCAGTCGATGGCCCACTGCACCGACAGCACGACCGACACCCACAACGCGCCCCCGTCCACCGACATGGACTCGGCGGCGTGCGCCATGGACAGTCTGGCCCCGGGTGGGTGGGCGGGCTCCCGGACTTCGACGATCGAGATCACCGGTCCCAACCGGACATCGGCGAGCCGGGCCAGGTGCTCGGCTTTGTCCCTGGCCTGCTCGAAGGCCAACCGCCGGGCCTCGGTCTCGGCTTCGGAGGTGTCGTCGCAGTCGAAGCGCAGGCCGTGGAGTTCCAGTCCGTCGCCTACGGTCTTGAAAAGCCCGTCGATGGCGGTTTCGGCCTGTCGAGGCCCATCACGGAAGACCACCGTCATGGTGTTCGAGACATGGAAGCGACGCCCCGCTCGTTCACCGGGAAGAGGTCGGCGGTGGTCGTGAATCGGCTCATGGATGGGGTGGACCGCCAGTCCCGAGGTCTGGATGTCCCGGTCGGTGACGCCGACGGCCTCAAGTTGCCGTCGGGCCGTGGCCAGCTTGGTCGTGACCGACCGGCGGGCCTGCTGGAGGCTCGAGTTCTGTTCGGACACACCGACCGACAGCACAGCCACGGTCGGTTCCACGGTGGCCGACGCCGTACCGGTGACGCTGATGGTCGGTGCCGACGTCCCGCCGTCCAACGTCGGATCCACCGACTGATGGTTGAGGTCAACCGTCATTGGCCCGAGCTCGCTTCGCGCCGGGGGGACGGCTTGACGAAAAACCGAACCCTCCAATCGGGACGACTTACCTCGTTGATGGTGAGGGCGAAGGCATAGCCACGACCACCGACAAAGGGCAGCGGCGACAGGTTGATGGCCAGCGACACTCCCAGCGGCGTTCCCGGCTGCAGCCCGGCCGGTCGACCGGCTTCGAATCGTCCCTGGAGCACAATCGGCTTCTCCCTGATCAGCACGGGACGGCCGTCCTCATCGATCAGATCGATGCGCCACTCGTGGCGAACATTGGCCCGATCCCAGGGAACGGTGATCTGCAAGGCGATGGCCAACGGTTGGGGCTTGGGCCCTATGGAGGCCAGACCGCCGCCGAGAATGAACAGCTTGCCTCCGGCCACCTGGGCCGAGTCGCACAGCAACATGTCCACCGTCAGGCCCGTGCCGGCCATCAGGTCCTCGGTTGCGAAGTCGCCGTAGTCGCCGTCGTCCATGCTGGCGTTACGCTACCCTCCCTGCCGGCCAAATCGGCACAATCGAATCGACGCATCGGAATCGGCTGGGTTGGACCCCGGCCCCTGCGCTCCGGTTTCGGGCCACCGGTACGAGATGTCCGGCGTCGGAGGAATGGAATCAACCTCCCACCCCCACCTTGGCTAGCCTGGCCCAATGCTTCGCAACGTCGTTGCCTTCTTCGCCTCCAAGACCTCGCTGACCACGGCCCTCTGGGCCTTGTTCGTCGGCTTCGGGATTCTTGCTTACTCGACACTGCTTCCCCGGGAGGGTTTCCCCTCCATCAATGTGCCGATCTCGGTGGTGTCAGGCACCTACTTCGTCGAGGATCCGGAGTTGGTCGATCAGGAGGTGGCCCGACCGGTCCTGGACGCCTTGGCCGATCGACCCGAGATCGAGAGCCTGGACTCCACCGCTTCGTCCAATTTCGTGACCATCATCGCCAGGCTCGACGAGGACTACACCTCGGCCGACGGGGCCGAGGTCATCAACCGGGAGCTGGTGTCCGTCGACCTACCGGAGCAGGCTCAGGTTGAGGCCCGGTCGCTCGACGTGTCCCGGTTCCTCAACCGGTTCGACCTCCTGGTCGGCGTCTATGGCCCCGATGACGTGTCGGCGATCGAACTGGAGGAGGCGGCGGCCGAGTTGGTACCGGCGTTCGAATCCCAGCCCGAGGTCGTGGGTGCCGAGGTGGTCGAGCTGTTCCGGCGTGGTACCGATCCCGAGACCGGCGACGAGGTGCTCATCGAATCCTCGTTCAATCAGATCACCGCCACGTCGAGCGGTGACGCCGCCGCGTTGCAGTTCCGGCCCTCGGTTGCGATCGGCCTGGTGGCCGCTCCCGATACCGATGCACTGGCCATCCGGGACGGTGCCGATGCCGGTCTGGCCTCGGCCTACGAGACTGGTCTGGTACCCGACGGCTACGAGGCCAAGGTCGCCGTCGACTTCGCCACCCAGATCCGCAAGCAGATCAGTTCACTCCAGGGCAACGTGCTGACCGGTGTCATCGCCGTCGCCATCGTCGCCCTGCTGCTGATCTCGTGGCGGGCGTCGATCATCACCGCGCTGTTCATCTTCACCGTTCTGGCCACCTCGGTCGGCGTGCTGTACCTGTTGGGAATCACCCTCAACACCATCTCGTTGTTCGGGCTGATCCTTGCCCTCGGTCTGTTCGTCGACGACGCCATCGTCATCACCGAGTCGATCGAAACCTTCCGGGAGGGCCGTCACGGCGCCATCGAGATCATTCGCCACGCCATCAAGCGTGTCGGAGCGGCCTCGATCTCCGGAACCATCACCACCGTGCTGGTGTTCGCACCCATGCTGGCCATCAGCGGCATCTTGGGGGAGTTCATCCGCATCCTTCCGTTGTCGGTGATCGTGGCCCTGGTCACCTCCCTGATCCTGTCGCTGATCTTCATCCCCTTGGCGGCGCGGTTCGTGATCCTGGCGGCCAGGCCGGCACCGGCCGTGCTGGGGCGAGTCGAGGACTGGTTGTCCCGCCAAACGGCAGCCGGTCCCAACACCAGGGGCAGGCGCGGGCTCTTGACCGCCGGCCTGGGAATCCTGACCGCAGTCGCCTTCGTCGTTGTTGCTCTGGGCGTCTTCCTGCCCAGGGTCGGATTCAACATCTTCCCAAAGGCGAAGGACTCGACCGAGCTGTCGGCCGAATACACCTTCCCTCCCGGCACCACCATCGAGCAGGCCAGGGCCCTGACGGGCGAGATCAACCGGGCCGCGGCCGACGCCCTGGGTTCGAGCCTGGTCCAAGGCTACACCTACTCCGGGTCCGCCGGAGGAGCGGTGACCCAGTTCTCGCTCACCGACATCGGTGACCGACCGAATGCGCCGACCCTGGTGGCCGAGCGGTTGGATCCCATCGCCGAGCAATTCGGGGTCGAGAACGAGGGTATGCGGGTCGTGTTCTCCCAGATCGGGGCCGGTCCGCCGGAGGCGCTGTTCCCGTTCCAGGTCCAGATCCGCGGTGAGGACGCCGACGCCCTGGCTCGAGCCGCCGACGACGTCGCCGCCACCCTTGACGGGGCGGAGATCGAGCGGCCCAACGGCACGACGTTCCAGGTGTTGGAAACCAACATCGAGCTGACCGATGTGGTCGCCCGCCGGGACGGCGATCGTTACGTCGAAGTACAGGCCCGGTTCGATGGCGACGATGTGAGCACGACGACGGCCGAGACCCGCGAGTTCCTGGAAGCCCGGTACGGGCCTGACGAGCTGGCCGCATTGGGGCTCCCGGAGGACGCACTGCAATTCGACTTCGGGCTGGAGAGCGACAACCAGGAGTCGTTCGCCTCCATGGGACCGGCCTTCGCCATGGCCCTCATCGCCATGCTGATCCTGCTGGTCATCCAATTCCGCTCGACGGTGCAGTGGCTCCTGGTGTTCCTGGCCATCCCGTTCAGCCTGTTCGGCGTGTTCGGTGGCCTGCTGTTGACCGACAACGAACTGAGCTTCTTCGTCATGCTGGGTCTGCTCGGGCTCATTGGTATTGCGGTGAACAACACCATCCTGCTCACCGATTTCGCCAACCAGGAGCGAAGAGCGGGCGCCGACCGCAAGACAGCCATCTCCACCGCCATTCGCCGCCGGTTCCGACCCCTGGTCGCCACCACCCTGACCACCGTGGCCGGTGTGCTACCGCTTGCCCTGTCAGATCCGTTCTGGGAGCCGTTGGGCTACACCATCATCTTCGGGCTGCTCTCGAGCACGTTCCTGGTGTTGGTGTCGTTCCCCTACTTCTACCTGGTGGTGGAGTGGCTGCGGGATCAGGTTGTCACCCCGTGGCGACGGAAATCCGAGCCGATCGACGAGCCCCGACCCGAGCCCGAGCCGGAACTGGTCGGCGCCTGATCAACGAAGGGTCCAATCCAGTTCACGGGCCGGGAGGGTTCAGGTGATCGAGCAGGCCGAGGAGGGCCAGCCGATAGCTTGTCGGTCCGAACCCGGCGACGGTACCGACGCAGACACCGGCCAGCATGGATCGTTGCCGAAACCGTTCCCTGGCGTGGATGTTGGACAGATGGAGTTCCACCGTCGGCAGCTGGGAGGCCAGGACGGCGTCGCGTAGGGCCACGCTGGTGGTGGTGTAGCCCGCCGGATTGATCAGCACCCCGTCGGCCCAGCCCATGGCGTCCTGGATGGCATCGACCAGGGCCCCTTCGGAATTGGCTTGGAGGTGACGGACCCGACAGCCCGACGCTTTGGCCATCTCCTGCAGGTCGGCGATGATGTCATCCAAGGTGCTCGAACCGTAGATCTCCGGTTCCCGTCGGCCCAGCAGGTTGAGGTTCGGTCCGTTCAGCACCAGCACGCTGGTCACATCTCGGACGTCGTTGTCGGAAGCGGGGACGGCCATGGGACCCGATCCTAACCGGTCCGTGACGGCTGGATCGGCCATTCGGCTTCGGCCGACTTCACCGCCGGGTCTGGGCTGTCATCGAGCGAGCAGGGCCACCGCATTCAACAACACGGTGAGTCCGATCGAGATGACCAGCATGGCCCTCCAGGGGAAGAACACCCGAACCCCGGGACTCTCTGTTCCACGGCCGTACTCACGGCCATCACCGTCGTCGAGGCCGTCGCCGCGGTCGTCCGGCGCCGGCGGAGACGGTCGGCGAGCGTCGGTGTCGGACGGAAACCACCGCTCGGGATCGGGCGTCCAGAACCGTAGGGCGATGTTGGCGACGACGGTCAGCACCACCGAGGCCACGATCGACAGCAGAACGAAATCGCCCATGACAAAAGCATACGACGGGGGCCTCGGAGAAATGAGATCGACCTGTAACCCGATCAGGTGAACGAAATGAACGATCGCAGCGTCTAGAGAGGCATGGACGGTTCGGAGAGGGCACACGCACGACGGGTTCGGGTTCGGTACGAAACGCGCCGATACGGTCTGGCCTTGACCATCGTTGATGATCTCGATCATCCCGATGGCCTGAATCACACCTCGGGCGGCGCCCCAGGGGCAGTGACCGACGGCGCCGGCGGTGTCATCCCCGGCCTCGGCCTCGAGGGTGGCGACGGAGTACTGACCGTTGGCGACACCGGGGTCACCACGCTGGAACTGCGCCGGGTCGACGGTTCGCCCTCGATCCTTGTGTGGGACGCGGCCGAGGTCGATTGGGACTCGCTGCGGGCCGGTTGATCGACGGGCGGCCGACCTCGAAGCAACTCGCGGAGTTGCCGTGAGTTCGCCGCGTCGGTAAACACTAGTACGGCGAGACGGTGCTCGCCGCCCCGAGTTTGGCCTCCGGCCAAACATCGCCGAGACTTGACTTGATCGTGAACATCCAAGCCGCCAAGCGAAACTAGGATTGCAGTCATGTCAACCCGCGAGCTGCGCCTGGGTGGTGTACCCGAACACTTCAACCTTCCCTGGCGTTTGGCTCTGGAGTCGGGTCGTCTCGACGATCTCGACTTCTCCTGGCAGGATCAGCCGGGGGGAACCGGCCAGATGCTCCGACGGCTCGAGTCCGGGGAGCTCGACGTGGTCAGCATCCTGACCGAGGGGACGGTGAAGGCCGTCGCCGATGGATTGGCCGCCACCATCATCCAGGTCTACGTGGAGTCGCCACTGCAATGGGGGGTGTTTGTGCCCGCCGCGTCCTCATTCGTCGCCGAGACCGAGCTGGCCCGGGCCCGTATCGCCATATCCGGCCGCAACTCGGGATCCCATCTCATGGCGTTCATCCAGGCCGAACGAATGGGGTGGACAGTCTCCGACGACCGGTTCGTGGTGGTCGGGGACCTGGACGGAGCAGTGGCCGCCTTTGACGCCGGCGACGCCGATCTGTTCCTGTGGGATCAGTTCATGACCAGACCCCTGGTCCAGGCCGGACGGTTCCGTCAGGTCGGGGTGCAACCCACCCCGTGGCCGTCGTTCGTCATCGCCGCTCGCAACGAGACTCTCCTGGCCCGAACCACCGAGGTCGGCCGGGTGGTTGATGCCGTGGTCGAACATGCCAACGGTCTGGCCCGGCGGGACGATCACATCGAACTGGTGGCCGGCCGCTACGGACTGGACCCCCAAACCACAGAGGCCTGGTTCGACAGCACCCGATTCGCCACTCGGTCGGCCATGGATCCGGCCATCGCCGCCAAGGTACTCGACACCCTGAGCCGAGCCGGTTTCGGCTAGGCCGACCACAACCGGCGTTTTGGGGCCTGTCCGCTGGGCATGCCGTGGGCAGCCGGCCGAGGAGAAGCACCATGGACATAACCCCACCGTTCAACTTCCAGCAGTGGATCGACGATCACGCCGATGAGCTGCAGCCACCGGTGGCCAACAAGCAGGTGTGGCCCGAGGCCGGCATGATCGTGATGGTGGTTGGTGGCGGCAATGTGCGAACCGACTATCACGTGGATCCTCGGGACGAGTTCTTCTACCAACTGAAGGGCACCATGCATCTGCTGTTGCGGGAGGAGGGTTCACCTCCGGTCGATCTGCCCATACGGGAGGGCGAGGTGTTCCTGCTCCCGGCCAATGTCAGCCACTCCCCGCAACGGCCCGATCCCGAATCAATCGGTTTGGTGGTGGAGTACCGTCGCCAGGAGGGGGAGCTGGACGGCTTCGAGTGGTACTGCCCCACTTGTCATTCGCTGCTGCATCGTTTCCAGGTGCAGATGCAGTCCATCGAGGATGACCTGCCCCCGCTATTCGATGCGTTCTACCAGGACACCGAGGCCAGGACATGCGACAACTGCGGCACCGTACACCCGGTGCCCGGGCAATCCGGGGAGGATGAGTGATGGTGCGTCGAACAAGGCCGGAGCAAGACCGAATGGGGGTGGGAGTCTCGTGACGACACCGACACTCGACGACGCGACCCGGCTCGATGCCGAGGATCCCCTGGCCCGGTTCCGCCACGAATTCGTGATCCCGGCTCACCCGCTCTCCGCCTCCGATCCCGGCCCCGGTTCCAATGGCTCCAACGGCGGCGAACGCACAGCCCGCCAGATCTACTTCGTGGGCAATTCACTCGGCTTGATGAGCCATCGCGCTCGGCGCCGGGTCGAGGCCGAGCTCGACCGGTGGGGTCGGCTCGGAGTGGCCGGCCATTTCACCGGGGAGACGGCATGGATGCCGTATCACGAACTGCTCACCGACTCCATGGCCGCCGTGGTCGGTTGTCGTCCCGAGGAGGTGGTGGTCATGAACTCGTTGACGGTCAACCTCCACCTGTTGCTGATCAGCTTCTACACTCCGACATCGACCAGGTACAAGATCCTGATCGAGGACCATGCCTTTCCGTCCGATCACTTCGCCGTGGAGTCCCAGATTCGCCAGCGGGGCTTCGACCCCGACACGTCGCTGATCACCGTGAAGCCCCGACCAGGCGCTCACATCCTGCATCCCGACGACATCACCGACGTCATCGAACGCCACGGCGACGAGCTGGCTCTGGTCATGTTGCCCGGCGTGCAGTACTACACCGGCCAGGTCCTGCCCATGGCCGACATCACCCGTGCCGGGCACGCCGTGGGGGCCAGGGTCGGCTTCGATCTGGCCCACGCCGCCGGTAACGTGCCGCTGGAGTTGCACGACTGGGGGGTGGATTTCGCCGCCTGGTGCACCTACAAATACCTGAACTCCGGCCCCGGTGGGCCGTCGGGGTGCTTCGTCCACAACCGCCACGTCGCCGACGCCGGACTCCCCAAGTTGACCGGCTGGTGGGGAACCAACAAGCAGACGCGGTTCCATATGGAGAACGTGTTCGATGCCATCCCCACGGTGGAGTCGTGGCAGTTGTCCAACCCGTCGGTGCTGTCGATGTCGGCGCTCTACGGGGCGATGGAGGTGTTCGACGAGGCCGGGGGCATCGGTCGATTGCGGTTCAAGTCCGAACAGCAGATCCGCTTTCTGGACCGGCTCCTGGACGAGGTCATCGGCGACCGTATCGAGAACCTGACGCCACGGGAGCCGGAGGGACGGGGCTGTCAGTCGTCGCTGCGGGTCACCAACCCCGACCAGGACGGTCAGGCCGCCTTCGACCGGCTGGAAGCCTCCGGCGTGGCCTGCGATTGGCGTTACCCCGACGTGATCCGGGTGGCCCCGGTGCCGCTGTACAACTCGTTCACCGATATCTATCGGTTTGTGGAGATCCTGGATGGAATACTCGAATAGTGTTCCGACCGGCCACCGTCGGGCACTCCGACGGCGTGAACTCGACGACCTACACAAGGTGAGTGGATCGACGTGACCCAGAAGAACAGCAAGCCACTCGGCGACGAGGGTCCCCTCGTTGTCGTCGGCGGGGGCCAGGCCGGCGCGCTCATGGCCACCTTCCTGGCCAAGCGGGGTCACGAGGTGCACATCTTCGAGAGCCGTCCCGATCCCCGGCTGGTCGATCTCGACGCCGGACGTTCGATCAACATGGCCCTGGCCACCCGGGGAATCGTGGCCATGCGGGAGCTCGGTGTCTACGACCGGGTCGAACCGATCACCATTCCCATGAAAGGCCGCATGGTCCACCCCGAGGACGGGGAGGTGAACTTCCAGCCCTACGGAACCAGTGCCGACCATGCCATCTACTCCGTCGGCCGTCACTCCCTCAACGCCATCCTGCTCGATGCCGCCGAGGACACCGGGAACGTGACCATGGCCTTCGGCCAGCGATGTCGGGGCGTCGACTGGTCCCGGCGGATGCTGGTGCTCACCGACTACAGCAACGACGAGGCCATGGCCGAGGTGCCGTTCGACACCCTGTTCGGATCCGACGGCGCCAACTCCGAGATTCGACGGTCGATGCAGCTGGTCAATGGTGGATCCACCTCGGTCCACGTGCTCGATCACGGCTACAAGGAGTTGGAGATTCCGGCCGGCCCGGGGGGCTCGTTTCTATTGGAGCCCAACGCCCTGCATATCTGGCCCCGGGGAAACTTCATGTTGATCGCCCTACCCAACCCGGGTGGCACCTTCACCGTCACCCTGTTCCTGCCGTTTGGGGCCGATGACCCCGATATCGGTTCCGCCGACAGCTTCGCCACCCTGACCGACCCCCAGGCGGTGGAGCGCTTCTTCGCCCGTGAGTTTCCCGATTTCGTCGATCTGGTGCCTGATCTGTCCGAGCAGTTCTTCGCCAACCAAACCGGTGATCTTGCCACCGTGCGGTGCAGCGGCTGGAGCCACGGGGACACCGGCGTGCTGATCGGCGATGCCGCCCACGCCATCGTTCCGTTCCACGGTCAGGGCATGAACCTGGCCCTGGAGTCGTGCCGGTTGCTCGATCGCCGCCTGGCCCGGTATCCCTACGACGTGGCCCAGGCCTTCACCTTGTTCGAGATGGATCGCAAACCCGATGCCGATGCCATCGCCGACATGGCCCTCGACAACTACATCGAGATGCGATCCGGGGTCACCGACCCCCGATATCTGATCAAGCGGGAGTTGGCACTGGAGCTGGAGCGTCGTTTCCCGGACCGGATCGCCGCCCGCTACGGCATGGTCATGTTCACCACCATGCCCTACTACGAGGTCAAGAGCCGGGCCGAGGACCAGGCTGTCATCCTCGACAAGCTGACGGCCCACGCCACCAGCCTGGACGATGTCGATTTCGACCGGGCCGAACAGCTGGTGACACAGCTCGGTCCGCTCCCGGTGCAGATCTGAACCGTCGCCTGGCCACCACCCGCCCCATTTTCAACCAACGTTTCCACGGAGCCACAACCATGCCGGGACCAATCGAGGAACAGACCTACGGCAGCTATCTCAAGATCGATGAGCTGCTCAGCCTGCAGCATCCGGAGTCGGACCCACCCGAACACGACGAGATGCTGTTCATCATCATCCACCAGGTGTACGAGCTGTGGTTCAAGGAGGTGCTCCATGAGCTGGACGCGCTGGTCGTGCACCTCAACGAGGATCGCCAGGCCCTCAGCGGCCACCAGCTTCACCGGGTGCTGACCATCTTCCAGACCCTGATCGGCCAGATCGACATCCTGGAGACGATGACACCGCTCGAGTTCGACTCGTTCCGGGACTTCCTGGCCAACGCCAGCGGGTTCCAATCGGCCCAGTTCCGGGAACTGGAGTTCCTGCTCGGGCTCAAGAACGCCGAACACATCGAGCGGTTCGAGCACAACCCGAGGGAGAAGGCCAACCTGATTCGGCGCTTCGAGGAGCCGTCGCTGTGGGACGCATTCATCGCCTATGTGGCTCGGCAGGGCTACCAGGTGCCCGACGAGTTCGTGAACCGGGACGTTACCCGGGCCGCCGGCTACTCCGCTCCCATCCAACAGACCCTGGTCGAGATCTATCGCACCGATCCGGCCCTGACCCGACTGTGCGAGGCCCTCACCGACCTCGACGAAGGGCTGCAGGAGTGGCGGTTCCGCCATGTGATGATGGTCCAGCGCACCATCGGCACCAAGATGGGAACCGGCGGTTCAAGTGGTGTCGACTACCTGCGCTCCACCTTGTTCCGACCTGCGTTCCCCGACCTGTGGGCCATCCGCTCGGTGCTGTGAGGAATAGATGACCGTTCACACCGATCAACGTGCCCGGCCCGGGTTCCCCACCCGAGTCGATGAAGCGGCCTGTGACCTGAACGACCTGAAGGCCGTCCTGGCCCAGGCCCCGGGCGACGACCACCTGCTGGGGCTCTGTCCTCACGCCGAGCGGATCGAGCAGGGGGCCGTCGTCTACCGGGCCGATCGGTTGCGGGCCGCCCTGGGCGCCGATGCCGACTCGCCCGGTACAGTCGCGGCCGAACTCGACTTCGTGCTCGATCGTGGCCCGGGCATCTTCGTCGTCGCCGGCGCCGTCGACGGGGGCACCATCGCTCGCGCCACCGAGGCCTTCGAGGCACTGATCACGGCGGAGCACGAGGCGGCCGACACCCACGGTGACCACTTCGCCGAAGCGGGGGCCAACGATCGGGTGTGGAATGCGCTGGAGAAGTTGGCGTCGGCCGATCCCGAGGTGTTCGTCGACTACTACAGCAACGACCTGATCGCCCTGGGGGCCATGGCCTGGCTCGGTCCGGGCTACCAGATCACCAGCCAGGTCAACGTGGTTCGGCCCGGCGGCAAGGCCCAAAGCCCGCACCGTGATTACCACCTCGGATTCATGACCAATGAGCGAGCCCGGCAGTACCCGTTGGCCGTGCACCGGCTGTCGCCCCGGCTGACGCTGCAGGGAGCGGTGGCCCACTGCGACATGCCGATCGAGACCGGACCGACCATGTACCTGCCCCACTCCCAGAAGTATCCGCTGGGCTACCTGGCTTGGAGACACCCGGACTTCATAGACTACTTCGACGCCCACCATGTCCAGGTGCCGCTGGAGGCGGGTGACCTTGTGTACTTCAACCCGGCCCTGTTCCACGGTGCCGGCACCAACCGGACGTCCGACGTGCGGCGAATGGCCAACCTGTTGCAGATCTCCTCGCCGTTCGGGCGGGCTATGGAATCGGTCGATCGGTTGGCCATGACCAAGGCCGTGTATCCGGCGCTCCTGGCGGCCAAACGCCGGGGCATGACCGAGTCCGACCTGGCCAACGCCCTGGCCGCATGCGCCGAGGCCTATGCCTTTCCCACCAACCTCGATCGGGATCCGCCCGTCGGCGGGCTCACCCCGCCGTCGCAATATGACGTCACAGCCGAGGCTCTCGACGTCGAGCTCGACGGACCGCAAGTGAATGAGCAGCTGGATCTCCAGGCCCGGCGTCGCCTGACGAGGTGATCGGACCCGGGCGGCTCGGGTCGGGTCTCGAATCTCGAACGGATCAGTGCGTGTGCGATACTGGACACCGGCACGGGCTACTCAGTGCCGGTGCTCGAGGATCAGGCGACCACGACCGGTGATGACATGACGCAACACCACGACGAACAGGCCCGGCAGGCCTATCGCCGGGCGTACCAGGCGGCCGAGAAGGCCGGCCGGTTACGAGATGTGCCGTTCGAGACCATGTCCGGTGTGCCGGTCGAGTCGGTCTACGGCGAACCTCCGTACCCGGGCCAGTACCCGTACACGCGCGGTGTCTACCCCACCATGTACCGATCCCGATTGTGGACCATGCGGATGTTCGCCGGGTTCGGTACCGCCGAGGACACCAACACCCGGTTCAAGGAGATCCTGCGTAACGGGGGTACCGGTCTGTCGACCGCCTTCGACATGCCCACGCTGATGGGGCGGGACTCCGACAGCCAGTGGGCGCTGGGTGAGGTGGGCCGGGCCGGTGTGGCGGTCGACACCTTGGCCGACATGGAGGATCTCTTCGCCGATATCGACCTGTCCGGTGTGTCGACGTCGATGACCATCAACGGCCCGGCCGCCATCGTGCTGGCCATGTACATCGCGGTGGCGGAGAAGGGTGGAGTGGCCCGGGCCGATCTGGCCGGCACCATCCAGAACGACATCTTCAAGGAGTACCAGGCCCAGAAGGAGTACATCTATCCACCCCGGCCCTCGGTGCGGATCGTCACCGACATGATCCGCTACACCTCGGCCGAAATGCCCCGGTGGCACCCCATCTCCATCTCCGGCTATCACATTCGCGAGGCCGGCTCCACTGCGGCCCAGGAACTTGCGTTCACCCTGGCCAATGGGTTCGCCTATGTGGAGGCGGCGATCGCAGCCGGTATCGACGTCGACGAGTTCGCCGGTCGGCTCAGCTTCTTCTTCAACTCTCACAGCGATTTCTTCGAAGAGATCGGGAAGTTCCGGGCTGCCCGCCGGATCTGGGCCCGGTGGATGAAGGAACGCTACGGGGCGGCCGACGAACGCTCCATGCTGTGCCGGTTCCACACCCAGACCGCCGGGGTCTCGTTGACGGCCCAGCAGCCGGAGAACAACATCGCCCGGGTAGCCATCCAGGCTCTGGCCGGCGCGCTGGGCGGCACCCAGAGCCTGCACACCGACAGCTACGACGAAGCCCTGGCCCTTCCCACCGAGAAGGCGGCCCGCATCGCCCTGCGGACCCAGCAGATCGTGGCCCACGAGACGGGGGTGGCCAACGTGGCCGATCCGCTGGGCGGCGCGCCCTTCGTCGAGTGGATGACCGATGAGATGGAGCGCCAGGCCGAGGCGGTGTTCGCCCATCTCGACGAGCTGGGCAACGGCTCCATCCTCGAGGGAGTGTACGCCGGCATCGAGAACGGCTATTTCGTGGGGGAGATCGCCGACGCCGCCTACCGATTCGAGCGTGAGGTCAACGAGGGCCGCCGCATGATCGTCGGTGTCAACGCCTTCACCGACGGCAACGAGGAGGGCGGGGCCGACATCCTGCGGATCGGCAACGAGGTGGAGGACCTCCAGCGCAAGCGGCTGGCCGGGGTGAAGCACCAGCGGGACAGCGAGGTCGTGGCCCGGGCTCTGGCCGCTGTGACCGAGGCGGCGTCGTCGTCCGACACCAACCTCATGCCTCCCATTCTCGACGCGGTCAAGACCTACGCCACGTTGGAGGAGGTCGTGATGGCCATGGAAAAGGTGTTCGGCACCTATGTGGAAAAGGCCATCATCTAGGTGCGGCGGGACGGCGCCCGCGGCATGAAGTCCGGCCTACGGCCGAACGTCCCTGAAACGTGTCGCAATGTTGAATGATCGAGCAACCAAGCACCGCCAGTATGGCGAGACGGTGCTCCTGCCGACGGCCGAGGACGGCTTGAGTTTGGCCGAAGGGCCAAACGTGGCCGAAAACTGGACTCAATTGTGAACATCCAAACCACCAAGCGAAACCAGGAGACCCCGGTACCGTGCCGAGAGTCGTCGATCGAGAGGGGAGAGTGGGAATGAGTGAGTCCGACGCACCGATTCGAGTGGTGCTGGCCAAGCTTGGCCTGGACGGTCATGACCGCGGTCTCAAGATCGTGGCCCGCATCCTCCGTGACGCCGGGATGGAAGTCATCTATCTCGGGCTGCGCCAAACCACGGATTCGATCGTGGCCGCCGCCGAGCAGGAGGACGCCGATGCCGTCGGCCTGTCCATGCACAACGCCGGGCACATGACCCTGGCCCCGGCAATGGTCGGGGCCCTGCGAGCGGCCAAGTTGACCTGCCCGGTGATCGTGGGAGGCATCGTGCCCGACGATGATGTCGAGGCGCTGCTCGACGCCGGGGTTGCCGCCGTACTGGGTCCCGGGGCATCGGCCTCCGAGGTGGCTCAGGTGGTCCGCGATGCCGTGGCCGCGGCCGAGGCTTCGGATGATGCGACGGTCGGCGGCTCGAAGGTCGAGACCTGAGACGTGGCCCGGGTCCACAAGCCGGTCGACGAACACTACTCCGAGGCGGCCGCCGGCAGCCGCCTGGCCCTCGGTCGCCTGCTGACCCTTGTCGAGCGGGGTGGTCCGGAGGCCGACCAGCTGAGCGAGCTGGCCCATCAGGACACCGGTCGGGCTCACGTCGTGGGCATCACCGGGGCCCCCGGGGCCGGCAAGTCAACCCTTACCGGCCAGCTGGTGCATCGCTATGTCGATGCCGGGCGGCGGCCGGCGGTGTTGGCCGTCGATCCGTCGTCACCCCTGACCGGGGGAGCCATTCTCGGCGATCGAATTCGCATGTACGACGTGTCCGAGGTCGAGACCGGCCAGGGCGCGCCGGCACCTGATGACATGTCGGCCGACCGCCGGCCCTTCATCCGGTCCATGGCCACCCGGGGCCACTCCGGCGGCCTGGCTCTGGCCGTTCCGCTGGCCGTTCGCCTTTTCGATGCCGTAGGCTACGACCCGGTCATCATCGAGACCGTCGGAGTCGGCCAGGTCGAGGTCGATGTGGTCGGCGCCGCCGACACCGCAGTTGTTGTGGCCACCCCCGGCATGGGTGATGCGGTTCAGGCCAACAAGGCCGGCCTGCTTGAGGTGGCTGACATCTTCGTGGTCAACAAGGCCGACCGGCCCGGGGCCAACGACGTCAGACGGGACCTCGAACTCATGTTGGATCTCAGCCACATGACCGGGCTCGACACGATGGAACGGGGCGACGCCGACTACCGGCCTCCGATCGTCATGAGTTCGGCCCTGGACGGAACCGGGGCCGAGAACGTCATCGCCGCCATCGACGATCATCTGGTGTATCTCGGTCAGAGTGATCGCCTCCGACGGCGCCGGGAGCACCGGGTCCGGACCGAGGTCCGGGCCCGGCTGAAACAGGCGCTCGACCGCCGGGTCGACGATCTGCTGGCCACCGACGAGGGCCGGGCCATGGTGGCCAAGGCAGAACAGGCCGACCTCTCACCGACCGAGGTGGCGACTGCCTTGCTCGACATCTTGTTCGAGTAACGAGCGGATCGGCTGCTTCACGCCCCACCCCCCCTCCAGCACTGTGGTGCACATGGGGCGCACGGGTCGGATCAGGCCATGGCGTCGAGAATGGCGTCGATGTCGTCGACCGTGGTCCGGGGGTTGACGAAGCAGAACCGGAACACCGGCTTGCCGTCGTGGCGGCTGGGCACCACGAACGCCACCTTGTCGGCGAGCATGCGTTCGCTACAGGCCTGATAGTCCTCGGCCACCCAACCGATGCGCTCGAACACCACCACGCTCAGCCCCGGTTCGAAGGCGAGCTGCACGTGCGGAGCCTCCTGGATACGGCGGGCGGCCTGGGCCGACACCTCCAAGTTGGTCTCGACCGCCTGGGCATAGGCGTCGGTTCCGTAGGTGGCGAGGGAGAACCAGAACGGAAGTCCCCGGGCCCGGCGGGTCAGGTGGATGGCGAAGTCGCTGGGATTCCAGTCGCCGAAGGAGTCGAGAAAGGCCAGATAGTCGGCGTTTTGAGCATGGGCCCGACGAGCCACGTCGGGGTCCCGCCACAGTAGAGCGCAGCAGTCGAACGGGGCGAACAGCCATTTGTGGGGGTCGATGATGATGGAGTCGGCCAGCTCGATGCCGTCGAACAGGGGGCGGGCGCTGGGAGCGGCCAGGGCTGCACCCCCGTAGGCGGCATCGACGTGGAAGAAGACCTGGCGGCTGCGGCACACCTCGCCTATCGATCGCAAATCGTCGATGATGCCCAGGTTGGTGGTGCCGGCGGTGGCCACCACCGCAGCAACGGCGTCACCGTAACGGTCGAGGGCCCCGGCCACCGTGTCCCCCCGCAAGCGGCGATCATCATCGGTGGGCAAGGCCACCACATCGGCGTCCATCACCCGGGCCGCAGCCGGAACCGAGGAGTGGGCGGTGTTGGAGATGAGCAGCACCCAGCGCTCGGGCCGGGGCCGCCCCAGCTCGGCCAGGCGATCGGAGGCGAGCTGACGACCGCCGACCAGGGCCGACAGGTTGCCCACCGTCCCTCCCGGTACGAACACCCCTCCGGCGTTGCCGTCCAGGCCGGCCAGGTCGGTCAGCCAGCGCAGCGCCTCGTTCTCGGCATAGGCGGCGCCTGCACCCTCCATCCACGATCCCCCGTAGATCGATTCCGCCCCAACCACCAGGTCGAACAGGATGGCGGCCTCGGTCGGGGCCGCCGGCACGAACGACAGGTAGCGGTTGTGATCGACCGAAAGGCAGGCCGGGGCCAGCACATCGGTGAACGCCTTCAGTGCTGCCAGCCCCCCGATGCCGTCGGGAGTGATGGTGGGACCGAGCTCGTTGCGCAGATCCTCGGCGGTGGCCGTTCCCCCCATCGGAACCGGTTCCAGCTCGGCCCGCCATCGGGCGTACTCCATGATCTTGGTGGCCAGCTCATCGATTTCGGGGCGGTAGTAGTGCATAGATCCTGCTGACAGTGGTGGTCATGGTGCTCAGGCCGTCGTCATGATTGTTCGATGAGAGCGGCATAGGCGTCGTCCAGCGCCTGTTCATCGGCCTCGGGCAGTCCACCCCAGGTGAACAGGCGGTTCCTGGTCTCGTCATCGGGGAACAGCACCGGGTTGTCGGCCAGGGCTGTGGCATCGCCGCCGCTACCGGCCAGAACCTGGCGGACGCCCATGACCGGACTGATGTATTGGACCCATTCGGTGATCCGGGCTGCGTTGGCGGGGTCGTAGACGTAGTCCATGAACCGACCGGCGGCGGCGATGTTGGCCGAGCCGGCGGGGATGACCATGGTGTCGAACCATTGGATGGCTCCCTCGTCGGGAATCACAAACTCGATGTCGGGTCGTTCGTTCTGGAGAAGGGCGACATCGCCCGACCAGGCCATGGCCGCCACCAGGCGGCCCTCGGCCAGCAGTGGGGCGAATTCGTTGAAGGTGAAGGCGCCGACCTGGCCGGTACCGGCCGCCTCGACGATGCGGTCGAGGCCGGCCTCGGCCGCCGACCTGGTCGGACGCGATGGATCGTCGCCGTTGGCCAACATGACCAGCCCCACCGCTTCCCGCATCTCGCCGATGAACCCCACCCGCCCGGCGAATGCGGGATCGAACAGGTCGTTGACCGAGGTCAGGGGCCGTTCGGTGAGGGCCGGATCGTAGGCGATTCCGGTGATACCGGCCTGCCACGGCATCTGGTACCGGCAGCCTCGGTCCCAGGCGTTGGTGAGGAAGGCGGGATCGATGTTGACGTGGTTGGGGATGAGCTCGATGGGTAGGGGCTCGGCCCAACCGTTGGCGATCATCTGGGCCGCTCGCCAGTTGGTGGGCACCACGATGTCGAAGCCCGGTGGCGACACATCGACGGCTTCGTCGAGCACGATCTGGAAGCCACCCACATTGTCCTCGTAGCCGGCCACATAGTCGACGGTCAGACCTTCGGCCACCAGTCCGTCCAGCGTGCCGCCCGAGTAGTACACGTCGCCGTCGTCATCGGCGTCGATGTAGTCCGGCCAGTTCAACACCCGCAGTGACGAGTCGCCGCCCAGGTCGGGTGAGCGGTCGGCGCCCAGATCGGAGCAGGCCGAGAGCCCCACGGCGCCCATGGCGGCCAGGAACCCACGCCGGCTCATTCGGGGACCACCCCGGCCCGGGATGATCAGGGGTGCCGTCACCGGGCGCCTCGGCCTCATCGGTAGTCCCCCAGACGGCGCTGGATGCCGACCAGGACCAGCAGCCCGGCCGCGACCGACAACAGCAGGCACAGCCACGGGTTCAACTCGACGGCCGAGTCCGCTACCTCGACCCCGTCGATGAACTGGGTTCGGTTGTCGGACAGAACACTCTCGATGGCGGTGTTCACACCGTTGAACGACGACAGACCGGGGCCTCGAACCAGAGCGGTGGCCTCGGTTGCATTGCCGGCCGAGGCGGCGGTGACAACGGCGTCGACATCGCTGCGGTACCGGTCCCAGCGAACTCTCAGGGCCTCGCCGGCCGCACGCTCCCGGGCCGAATCGGCGTCGGCCACCGAGAACTCGACGAGGCTGTCGGCCTCGAGGGCGAGCTGTTCGATGGTGTCGAATCGTTCCCGGCGGGCGGTCGACGACGACCCGTCGTCAACCAGGGCCAGAGCGAGCTCGGACTGGATGGTGAATGTGCGAGATTGGAGTTCGGCGGTGTTGACGATGGCGTTCAAACCACCGAATCGGGCATCGTCGATGGCGGTGGTCCTCACCCACTCGCCCCGAACCAGAACCGCCAGTACCGCGATCATGGCCAACGTGGCCAGCACCAGGAAGGGATTGAGCAGGCGACGGGTTCGCAGGGCGAGGCCGTACTGCATCCCGATCATGGCCAGGATCGTGACGACGGTGACGGCGATGGCCACTAATACGACAAGACGACCCTGGTCGGCGTCACGATCGAAGCGGTCTCGGGTCAGTGTGGTGGCTTCGGCCACCGCCGGCCCGATATCGAACTCGACGACCGACAGCGCCTGGCCCAAACGGTCGTCGGCCTCCGGTAGGCCGTTCAGGTTGGCCAGTCGGGCCGCCTCGACGTCGCCGCTGTAGGCGGCCAGGGACCGCGCCACTCGGCGAAGCGGTGCCTGGGCCGGATCGTCGGGTCCCAGATCGGCGGCCACCAGGGCGACCTGGTCGTTGGCCCGACCCAGGGCATCGAGGTAGAGGTTGCGATTGACCCGATCCTCCTGGCCCGACACGGCGGTGGCCAGATGGGCGGCGGTGGCCGCGGCATTGGCCTCGGCCACGCTGGCGAACATGTCCTGCAACCCGATCAGAGATGGTCCGGAACTGTTGGTCGATGATCGGGCGGCGTCCTGGACCAGGAAACCCCCGGTGACCGAGGTGACCGCCACCAGGGCGACGAGGATCGGCAACAACACCGTCCATCGGCCGAGGAATCGCGGAGTGGAATCGCCGAACGACGGCCGGGGTGGTGGGGGGCCGACCCGGGCCGGAGTCGTCGGAGCGGAGGGAGCCGACGTAGCCATGCACCGGCAAGCTTAGGCCGGGTTGGGGCCTCGCGTCGCCCATGGGTCACGACTATCATCGTCGGTACCGTGGCGCAGTCTTCATCGTCAGCCAACCAGGCATGGGGAGATCCTTTGGTCGAATTCCGGCGCCTCGAGGCGCTGGTGGCAACGCTGCGCGCCGGACTGGTCGAACTTCAGCAGTCACCGTCCTATCTGCTGCTCCGGGATGCCGCCGCCGGCACCGTGACCGCCACCCGGTATCGAGCCGTGGTCGGGGATGACCCCGACCTGTGGCCCGTGATCGAGGCGGTGGACGGTCGTTTGGTCGCCATCGGCTCGGACATCGACGAGGAGGGTTCACCAGCCTCGATCGCCGCCGATCTGGCCGTCGTCATCGACGTGCCGGGCCTGGGGCCGATGACACCGGCGGCTGCCCTTTCCCAGATCCGTGGGCGATACGATGCCATCGCTGCCGAGGTCGCAACCATCGACAGGCTGTGGCTCAACGTGTTGCCGCGAGTGGAGGCGGCCAGGGCGACACTGGATCGGCTCGATGCCGAGGCCGACGAGCTGGCGATACGGGAACCGCTGATCGGGCGGGCTCGGACGGTGGCCGAGGATCTGGCCGAACGCCTGGTTTCCGATCCTCGGGGCGTGGAGGTGGCCGAGGGCCAGCGGCTGGACTCACAGGTGGCCGAGGCGGCTCGACTCATGGCCGAGGCCAGAGGCGGTCACGACAATCTCGACACCGATCTGGCCGGCACCGAGGAGACCCTGGCCAACCTGCGCATCCTGTTGGCTCGGGCCCGGGCAATCACGACCGAGACGACGACCAAGATCGCAGATCCCGGTCCCCTGGTCGCCCTTCCCTCGGACGAGATCATCGACGGAACCAGGGGACTGGCCAATCGACTCGACGAGGTGTTCCTCACCGACCCCGGAGCCCGCTGGCAGCATCGTCGAGCGGCTCTCGATCGCTGGCTGGGTCAGGCTCAGGGCTTGCAGCGGCAGCTGGTGAGGGCGCTGGACACCAACGGTCATGCGCTCGACCTCCGGGACGAGCTACGGGGTCGCCTGCAGGCGTTTCAGGCCAAGATGGCGGCGGTCGGCCTGGCCGAGGACGCCGAACTCAGTGCCATCGCCGAGCGTGCCTGGAACCACCTGTACACTGCCCCCACCAGCCTCGGCGATGCCGAGGCGGCGGTCGGTCTGCTGGCCGAGCGTCTGCGTCGGTCCGATGACGGGCCGGATCGAGGACAACCGGGGATGCAGCGCGACCTGAGGAACGACGACCTGGGGAAGAGGAAACCGTAGTGGCAGTGGCCTGCACCGAACCGGGCTGCTCGGGCAGTATTGCCGCCGACGGCTACTGCGACACCTGCGGGGCCAAGGCCACCCTTTCCCAGCCGGCGGGCGCGGCAACTCCGTCGGCGACTTCATCCCCCTCACCTTCGGTCGGCCCGGCCGGCCGAACGGCCGACCGGGCGCCCGGCTCGGTCTGCGGGCGCGACGGGTGCTCCGGCACGATTGCCGGCGACGGCTACTGTGACACCTGTGGTCTGGCCGCCCAGCCGGCGTCGATGGCGGTGGCTTCACCGTGGGAGGCCTCCGGCCGACCTGGCGCCGACGGGGCCCCGACCGGCCACTCGCTGGCCATGGCCAGGGTCCCTGACGTGTCGAGCCGGGTCTCGGTCGGCGCCGACGGCGATTCCCCCAGCCGTCGTACCTCTCGATCTCGGCGGACGGGAACGGCGCGCTCCGGCATCGGAGTCGGACTGGTCACGGTGGAGCCGACCACGGTCGGTGACCCGGCGGCCGCCCTCATGTCAGCCGAGAAGATCCAGTCGGTTCTGGGAGAGATGGCCGAGGAGGATCGATTCTGCACCTCCTGCGGCAAGCCGGTCGGCCGGTCCCACGACGGCCGCCCGGGTCGGGTCCAGGGGTTCTGCGGCAACTGTCGGGCCGACTTCGATTTCGTCACCAACGCCCCCGCCTTGAGCCCTCGTGAGTTGGTGGCCGGCCAATACGAGATTCTCGGCCCCCTGGCCCATGGCGGCATGGGATGGATCTATCTCGGCCGGGACCGGGCGGTATCCGACCGTTGGGTGGTGCTCAAGGGCCTGTTGAACCGAGACGACCCCGATGCGGCGGCCGCCGCCGTTGCCGAGCGCCGGTTCCTGGCCCAGATCGAACACGCCAACATCGTCAACATCTACAACTTCGTCGGCCACCGGGGCGCCGGCTACATCGTCATGGAGATGGTGGGCGGGGAATCGCTCAACAGCAAGCTCAAGAAACGCCGGGCGGCCAACGGGGGAGTACCCGACCCTCTGCCGGTGACCGATGCCATCGCCTACATCCTCGGCGTGCTACCGGCCTTCGAGTATCTCCACAATCTCGGCCTGGTCTACAACGACCTCAAGCCGGCCAACATCATGGCCGTGGGCGACGATGTCAAGCTGATTGACGTCGGTGCCGTGATGCGGATCGATGACACCCAGGCCGCAATCTTCGGTACCGAAGGGTTCCAGGCCCCCGAAGTGGCCGAACGAGGTCCATCGGTGGCCTCTGATCTCTACACCGTGGGCCGCACCCTGGCGGTGCTGATCATCCGCTTCACCTTCCACCACGGTGAGTTCCAGCACGCCTTGCCCTCACCGACCCAGGAGCCGTTGTTCGCCCGCTGGGAGTCGATGCACCGGTTCCTGCTGAAGGCCACCGCTCCCCATCCCGATGATCGGTTCGCCTCGGCGGCGGAGATGCAGGAGCAGCTGACCGGTGTGTTGCGGGAGATCGTGGCCGTGACCGAGGGTCGGCCCCGCCCCTCGGTCTCCCATGTCTTCGAACCCGATCGGCTGCCACATCTGCTCCTCAACACCAATGAACGATTCGATCCGACCCTGGCCGATTGGCGAATACTGCCGCCGGCCCGGGTTCACGAGGAGGACCCCACTGCGGTGTTCCTGCTCGATCTGCCGGAGGCCAACCCGGTGGCCAACGCCGCCGCCATCCGTAACACCCTTGAATCCGGCGCGGTCGAGCGTTCCCACGAATTACTGTTGCGCTACAGCTGGGAGCTGATCCAGGTCGAGGGTCGGGAGCGGGACGATCGGCTGGTGGGGGCATCGGCGCGGTCCGGGCCTCGGCGACCGCCGGAGCTCGGAACGACACCGCAGCTTCCCTCGGCCGAGGGCAAACACCCGGATCCGGCGGTGCTGCTGGATCGGGTCGAACACACCGATCCCTGGGATTGGCGCAGCTGGTGGTACCGGGCCATCCTCGATCTGATCCGGGATCGTCCGGCCGACGCGGCCGAGGGATTCGGCCGGGTGTGGACCGAGGTGCCGGGCGAGACCGCGCCCAAGGTGGCGGTGGCCCTGGCCGCCGAACTGGCGGGTGAGACGAGCCGGGCCCGCCAGCTCTACGACCTGGTGTCGACCGCCGATTCGAGCTATGTGTCGGCCGCTTTCGGACTGGCCCGCTGCAACCTGGTGTTGCGGGGTCCGAGCGAAGCGGTGGAGGCGTTCGGTCGGGTTCCCGCCTCGTCGGCCGCCCACTACGACGCCCAGGTGGCGGCGGCCCGAACTCTGGCCACCGGGGCCGATCGGGGCGAGCCCACCCTGGATGATCTCACGGCGGCCTCGGAAACGATCGAACGGCTCGAGCTGGCGGCGGCGGAACGGGCGGCCATCTCGGCCGAGATCTTCGAGCGGGCTCTCACCGGCCTGCAGTCGGGTCGGATCCCGACCGACCTCGGTGGGGGCCGGATCAGGTTGTTGGGTCGTTCGTTGGACGAGGACGATCTGCGGAAAGGCCTGGAGGACGTGTACCGCATCCAGGCCCGGCTGAGCGCCGACCAGGAGGAACGGGTGGCGCTGCTCGACCAGGCCAATCGCATTCGGCCCTGGAGCGTGTTTTGAGCGCGACCGACAACGAATCCCCCAATGGCGCCGACAGCGGCGATCCGGTTGACGGGTCCGACGTCGAGCGATGTCCCAGCTGTGGCGAGGCCACGATTGCCGGGGCCAATTGGTGCGAGGCATGCGGTCACGATCTAAGCCGGCGGCCATTGCCCGACTGTGCGGCCTGTGGCGAGCCCCAGGTGGGAACCGACGGCTACTGCCAGGTCTGCGGTCACCGCCAACCGGTGGGGCGGGACCATGCGGTGGAGTCACACGGTCCTGTGGCCGCGGTGTCGGATCGGGGTCTCCGACGGCACCAAAACGAGGACGCCTTCGCCTTGGGCCGGGCATCGGACGGTGAGTCCGGGCCGGTGGTCATGGTCGTCTGCGACGGGGTCTCTACTACCACCGGCTCGGCGGCGGCATCGGTGGCGGCGGCCGATGCCGCCCGTGACCACCTGGTGTCGACCGTCGACGGTGTATCGACTCCGGACGGGATCGAGCAGGCCATCCGCAATGCGGTGATGGCGGCGCAGGCCGCCGCCACCGATGCCGCCCGGGTCGGGCCCGATGGCGGCGACCATTCCGACCGCTCGAATCCGGCATCGAGCCTGCAGGCCGGTTTGCCGTCGACGACGTTGGTGGCCACCGTGACCCTGGCTGCCGACGATGGGCCCGTCCCGACCAGTCAGGTCTGGGTCGGTTGGGTCGGCGATTCCCGGGCCTATGTGGTGGCCGATGGAGAGACCACCCTGCTGACCGCCGACCATCAGCTGGCCGGGGCCCTCACCCGGTGGCTCGGAGCCGACAGCGAGAACTCCACGCCCGACGTCCGCCACCATGAGGTGGTGGGGCCGGCGTGGCTGCTCGTGTGCTCGGACGGGCTGTGGCGCTATCTTCATTCGGCCACCGGGGAACCGGCCCACGAGTTGCTCGATCGGCTGACCGCAGATGGCGCCGCCGGCCGGGATGGCGGGCTCAATCTGGTCGAAGAGCTGATACGGTTCGCCAACGATCATGGAGGTCATGACAACGTGACCGTCGCCCTGTTCGGACTGAACCAGGGTGCGGTCACCACCGTCGAGGAGAGACAAGATGGCTGATGTCGGGTCCGGTTTCGAAGCCGAGGTCTACCAGAACGAGTTTTTGCCGGCCGGCGCCGAGATCGTCGACGCCGTGGTCACCGTACGTTCCCATGTGGCCGCCGGCGGGGCGCAGCGCGCCGATGCGGTGGAGATGATCGTCATCGACACCTCGGGATCCATGTCGGAGGAGGGCGGCCGCAAGATGCGGGCCGCCATCGAGGCCACCCAGGCCGCCGTCGACACCATCGACGACGGGTGTCACTTCGCCATCGTCGGCGGAAGCGCCGGCGCCTACATGATCTATCCCAACGAGGGTTTGGCCGTCGCGTCCGACCGGACAAGAAACGAGGCCAAACGGGCCGTGGCCCGGGTTCGGCCCAAGGGAGGGACCGCCATCGGCAGCTGGCTTCGGGCCGCCGCCTATCTGGCCGCCCTTCGGCCCGGGGCCATCGCCCATGCCCTGTTGCTGACCGACGGCAAGAATCAGCACGAGACTCCGGAGGAACTGGACCGGCAGATCGCCGAGTGCATCGGTCGATTTCAGTGCGACGCCCGAGGTCTTGGCGTGGACTGGGACATCGGTGAGCTGCGGCGGGTGGCGTCGGCCCTTTTGGGAACCGTCGACATCATTCCCCGGCCCGAGGACATGCACGATGAGTTCACGGCCCTGACCCGTCAGGCCATGGGCAAACAGATCGGCAGTGTCGCCCTTCGGCTGTGGACCCCCAAGGGTTCGTCGTGCGAGTTCGTGAAGCAGGTGGCGCCGACGTTGGAGAATCTGACCGCACTGGCCCAACCGGTCGATGCCCTGACCAGTGACTATCCGCTGGGGGCGTGGGCCGGCGATGAGGAACGGGACTACCACCTGCGCATACGGATTCCGGTGGGCAACGTCGGTGACGAACGGCTGGCGGCCAGGGTCATGCTCAGCATCGACGGTGTCGATCAGCCGCCGGCCCTGGTCAGGGCCATCTGGACCGACGACGAGCGACTCTCGACCCGGATCAATCGGGAGGTTGCCCATTACACCGGTCAGGCCGAGCTGGCCGACGCCATCGCCCAGGGCTTGGCCGCCCGGGAGGCCGGGGATGCGGAGTCGGCCACGATCAAGCTGGGACGTGCCGTGCAATTGGCCCACGAGAGCGGCAACGACGATACGGTGCGACTGTTGCAGAAGGTTGTTGACGTCGACGATGCCGAGTCGGGCACCGTCCGGCTCAAGCGCCAGGTCGAGCGCAGCGACGAAATGGCTCTCGACGTGCGGTCGACCCGTACGGTGAGGATCAACAAGCCGGCAGGCGGATAGACGGCGAGCGGAAACAACCCAGATCGGGTTCACCGCGAGGTGACCCGGTGACGGGCCGCCGAAACGGCATTCGGGGAGTCTGGAGAATCCATGGCCAAGATCTGTGACAACTGCCAAGCCAGCTGTGGCGATGACGATGTGTTCTGCGAGAACTGCGGGTACGACTTCGTGGCCGGTACGCTGCCCGATCCGGCAAACGGCGGCATCGACTCTCCGTCCGGTGGTTCCGGCTCGGATTCGGCGCCGACCGGGGGAGCAGCGGCCGGGGCCGGGGCCAAGGCACCGTCGGTTCTGGACACCGGGCCCATTCCCGCCGTCGACGCCGGCCCCCGGGTGGTGCTCGAGGTGGCCGTCGACCGGGACTACTTCGACCGTGTGGTCACCGAGGGCGAGCTGGAGTTTCCCGATGACGTCCCGCAACCGCGGTCGGTCGAGCTCTATGGACGGGAGCTGCACGTCGGCCGGACCAGTGATCGCCGGGGCATCCATCCCGCCGTCGACATCGTTGCCCTGACCGGCGATCCGGCGGTGTCGTCCCGCCATGCCATCATCCGGGTGGCCGACGACGACACGTGCACCGTGACCGATGTCGGCTCCACCAACGGGACGTTCATCGCCGACTTCGACCAGGACGCCGTGATCCAGGGAGTACCCCATGAGTGGCCGATCGGTGTGCCGATGTATCTCGGTGCCTGGTCCCGGCTTATCCTGGTCGACGTGGGCGAAGACTGACGGCGATGCCGACCGTGTCAACTCCGGGCCCTGGCATTCGGTCGGGATGGGGCGAGATCGTGGTTTCGGCTCGTCCGGGCCCTGAGACAACAAGTAGGTGCCGACTGCCATGAACCACCTGTCGCTCGCCGCCGAGGCGACATCGGACAACTTCGTGAACCTGGGCGACATCGGTTCCGAGCCGTGGATCTTCCTCGGCGTCCTGGTGCTGACCCTGCTCGGCCTCGACCTGTACCGCCACCGCCATGCCCACGAGCCGACGTTCCGGCAAGCCCTGTACGAATCATTGTTCTGGGTGGCATGTGGACTCGGTTTTTCCGTCTATGTGCTGGTGAGCTTCGGTAATCAAGCCTTTGGTGAGTATCTGAGCGGCTACCTGATCGAAAAGGCCCTGAGCGTCGACAATGTGTTCGTCTGGGCCATGCTGTTCAGCTCACTGTCCATTCCGCTCCGGTATCAGCACCGTGTGCTGTTCTACGGCATCTTCGGCGCCCTGGTACTGCGCGGCATCTTCATCTGGGTCGGTGCCGCACTGCTGGAGCAGTTCGAGGTGCTGCTGCTGGTGTTCGGCGCCTTCCTGGTCTACACCGGCTTCGGGATCATGCGCCACACCGAGAACGAGGGTGACCCGACCTCGTCGAGGACGCTGCAGGTGCTTCGGCGGTTCATTCCGGTGACCAGCGACTTCGACGGCCAGCGGTTTTTCACCAGGATCAACGGACGGCGGGCAGCCACGCCTCTGCTGGCCGCCCTGGTCGTGGTCGAGGCCACCGACGTGGTGTTCGCCGTCGACTCGGTGCCGGCGATTCTTGCCGTGTCCAAAGAGGAGCTGCTGGTGTTCTCCTCCAATGCCTTCGCCATCCTCGGGTTGCGGGCCATGTATTTCCTGCTGGCCGGCGCCAAGCAGCGATTCCACTATCTCAACCACGGCCTGGGAGCGATCCTGGTTTTCGTGGGAATCAAGATGATGGCCACACGGTGGTACCACCTCAACGTCTGGATCTCGTTGGCCATCATCGCCACGCTGCTGGCCGGAGCCATCGTGTTCTCCGAACGCAAGAACCGTCAGTTGGAACAGGAACGGTTGACCGTCTGAGTCGGATTGCACCGGGCGTTGCCCCATGTGACACGATCCCGCTTCCGTCGATCGATCACCGCCTGGCCCGGGCTCTCAACCCGGGACCTGTGGTCGCCGATAGGAGTCGGTGACGCCGCCACCAACGGCAACCGGCCAACCGCTTGGCTTCGAGCCGACCGAAGCCCGATCGGCGATGCTCGGCGACCCGAGCGCCGCGGTCGACCGGTGGTTCGCCCTGGCCTGGCCCATGGCACTGCTGTTCCACCTCGGCGGGAACTCCCAGCACCTGTCGGCCCTGGTCAATGGTGAACCGGGTTCGGTGGCCCTCGGTCAGCTGGCCATGGTGGTGGCGGCGGCAATGGTGATGGTGCGACGGTGTCGGCGGTCGGTGGCTGCCCTGGCGGTGATACATCTTGCCGTGACCGTCGACAAGCTGCCGGTAATCGGAAACCATGAACTGATTCTGGCCCTGGCCTCTCTGGTCGTGGTCGTGGCGGTGTTCGTGTCCCGATCCCGTTCCGGCCAGTGGGGTTGGCTCGATGCTGCGGTGCCGGGGCTGCGGTGGTTGTTCCTGGTGTCCTACGGAAGTATCGCCTTCTCCAAGCTCAACACCGGATTCCTCGACCTGGGCGCGAGCTGCGCCACCCTGTTCGGCGACGAGATGGGACGATGGTTGGGCCTGTCGGTCACCGATCACACCGCCCTGGCCGCTCTGGCGGTGTACGGAACCGTGATCATCGAACTGCTGGTCCCAATCCTGCTGTTGATTCGCCGCACCCGGTTCTACGGGGTACTTCTCGGCTTGGGCTTCCACGGCTTCCTGGCGCTGGATCCCACCAGCCATGTCTTCGACTTCACCTCGACGCTGACCCCGCTTCTCCTGCTGTTCGCCCCGGTCCCGTTGCGGGTCGGGTTGTCCCGACTACACCGGAGTCTGGGCTCGATGGTCGCCCCCCGATCATTCCTCGGCTGGATGGCGGTGACGGCGGCCACCCATCTGCTGATCCTGCGGATCGGGTTGGCGCCGTGGTTGGTGCCGTATCCGCTCTGGTTGGCCATCACCGTCACCCTCGGTTGGTGGTTGCTCCGACACCGACCGGTAACACCGGGTGACCCAGCCGCACTGGGGCACCCGGCCCGGGTGGTGCTGGTGGTGGTGGCCCTGGCCGCACTCAACGGAGCCGCCCCCTACCTGGAGCTGAAAACGGCCACCGGGTTCAACATGTACTCCAACCTCCACACCTCCCAGGGCCGATCCAATCACCTGCTGGTGCCGGCCACCGTGCCCCTCCGGGGCCTCGATCTGGTGACGGTACAGGCTCCCGACGATCACGACTTGGCCTACTATGCCGAGCCCGATCTGGCTGTTCCCCGGGAAAATCTGGAGCGGGCCCTCGGGGTGGTCCTGGAACCGGAGACCGAGACACCGGCCCAATGGTCGGCCACGGCGCATCCGGACCCTCTCGACCGGTTGACCCTCGTCGATACCGCCACCGGGCAGCCGTTGGTGGCAACCGGCTTTCTGAACAACAGGTCGTGGCCCCGTCGGGCAATGGGCTGGATGGCCCACAAGTTCGCCCTCCGTCGTACGGTCGTCACCTCCGAGCCTCGGGCCTGCCTGAGGTCGTGGGGCCCGGCCTATTGAGCAAAAGGTTCCAACCGATGAAAAAAGATTCCAGTCGTTTCCTCTTCCTGTCGATAGACGAACCAAGTTCCCGAAGCCACGTTTCCCTGGAGACACGCATGTTGCAGCTCATGTCCGCCATCCATGCTTCCGGTAGATCGGTGTTTGGCGCGATCGGATCGTGGGCATCGGCCGTGGATCCGACCCGACGAGGAGGATCACGATTCGGCGAGCGGGGGGCGTCGCTGGTGGAATATTCGTTGCTGGTGGCCATGATCGCCGTGGTCTGCATCGGCGCCATCACCTTCTTCGGTGGGCAGACGGCCGACGTCTACAGCGGAGCCGGTAGCTCGTTCAACTAGGGGGCACGGATCGAGTGGAACCATGACCGACAACAGCAACCGGGCCGGCGACACGCATGGTCCCGGCTCGAGAACGGGGGTTCAGTCCCGGTCCACCCGGCGGTGGTCGGCCGGATCGGTGATCCAGGCCGTGTCGGGATGGACCAGGTACGCAAAGGAACGGACCAGCTCTCCGTCGGTCTCGATCCAGTCGAGTAGGCCCAGATTGGCCCCGGTAAGGGTTCGTTCCGCCCGTCGGTAGTGAGCGAGGTCTTGCTCACGCACCACGCTCGGTTCGATGGAACGGGCCGTGAGCAGCAGTACGTCGACCGGCCGGCCGAGGCCGGCCGCAGTTGACAGGCACCAGGCCAGTACCGGCATCAAGCCGACTCCGACCGCATCGAGTACCCGGCGATCGAGCTGGATTCCATTCTCGTCCAGCAGGACCGCCACCTGGGCATAGGCGTAGTCCTCGCTCAGTTGGAGAGCAAGGCCCACGGCATCACGAAAACATGACACGGTGGCCGGATGATCAGGGTGGGACATCGTGGCTACCCTTCAGGGTTCCTGGGAGCCGCGTACTCATCAACGCGATGTTGATGCGCCTCCCGGCTGGTTCACGATGGCCGCAGCCATGACGGGTGTCGACACTGTACGACGGGCTTGTGACAGTGGCGGCTGCCGTTCAGCGCAGTCCCAGGTTCTCGGCCGCGGCCCGCAACTCGTCGACGAATACCTCGGGAACCTCCAACGGGGCGAAGTGGCCGCCGCGTTCGCGCTCCGACCAGTGGCGAAGATCGGTGAACGTCTGCTCCACCCACGACCTCACCGGAGGGATGATCTCGCGGGGGAAGACAGTGACGGCCGACGGCACGTGGACGATGTGGGCCGGGGCTCGACCGAAGCTCTCCCAGTACAGGCGGGCCGACGAGGCGGCGGTGGCGGTGATCCAGTACAGGGTGACGGTGTCGAGCAGCTCGTTCCGGCCGATTGCGTTCTCGGGGTGGCCGTCGCAGTCGGTCCAGGCCTGATACTTCTCTGTGATCCACGCCGCTTGACCCACCGGCGAATCGGTGAGGGCGTAGCCGATGGTCTGGGGTCGAGTCGACTGCTGTTTCGAATAGCCGGAATCCCAGCGTCGATAATGGGCGAGGCGTTCAAGAGCCCGTCGGGCCTGGGGCGAGTCGTCGCCTTCAACCGGGCGAGCACCCATGGCCATGGTGACATGGATACCACGGCACTGCTCGGGGTGGAGGGCTCCCATGGCCGCGGTCACGGCCGAGCCCCAATCCCCGCCCTGGGCCATGAACCAGCGGTAGCCCAGCCGCTCCATCAACCGGGCGAAGGCCGAGGCCGTGCGCTCCACCGTCCAACCGGTGGTGGCCGGTTTGGCCGAGAAGCCGAATCCCGGCAGTGATGGCGCCACCACGTGGAACGCCTGATCGGCGGTGGAGCCGTGGGCACCGGGGTCGGTCAGCGGCCCGATGACGTGACGGAACTCCAACACCGAGCTGGGCCATCCGTGGCTGAGGATGAGAGGCACGGCATCGGCGTGGGGCGAACGTTGATGCAGGAAGTGCAACTCCAGGCCGTCGATGGAGGTGGTGAACTGATCCAGGCCGTTCAGCGTTCGCTCGGTGGCACGCCAGTCGTAGTCATGTTGCCAGGACCGGCACAACGACCGGAGGTAGGCAGAGGGAACCCCTTGGGACCAGTCATCGACGGGCTCGGGCTCGGGCCAGCGGGTGGCGGCCAGCCGGGCCCGAAGGTCGTCGAGCACCGTCTCGGGCACGTCGACGTCGAACCGGTGCACGGCCTGTTCATCCATGATGGCTACAACTCGAATCCCGTTCGCCCACAAATGGCCCGGAGAGCGAAGCTGGAGCGGATGCGGGACACACCGGGCAGTTGTGACAGATGGTTGCGGTGGATGCGTTCGTAGTCCCCCACGTCGGCGCAGGCAACCTGCACCAGGTAGTCGGCGTTGCCCGCCATCAGATGACAGCTCATGACCTCCGGGCACTCGACGATGGCAGCTTCGAACGCATCGAGATCGGCCTCGGACTGGCCGGCCAACGAGATCTCGACGAACACCGTGGTCGGTCGACCGGCCGCTTCCCGGCTGATCAGGGTGACGTAGCGCTCGATGACACCGCTCTCCTCCAGGGTGCGGACTCGACGGAGCGTGGCCGACGGCGACAGACCGATCAGCATCGCCAGTTCGGCGTTGGTTCTCCGGCCGTTGTCCTGAAGCTGGTTGAGGATGGCCCGGTCGATGTCGTCGAGTGTGGTCACCGGTTCCTTCCCGTCGACGTCCCCCCGTCGGTCGGGCGTCGTCGCCGCCGGTGACGACGGCTGAGTCCACCCTTGACACAGGTTGTAGCACGAGAAGCCGACTTTGATCAATATCAGAACCGTGTCGACGAGCCTTGCGAAAGAATCTTCGATTTGGTGTACCTCAGCAGCATGATTTTGCATGCTTCTGGATCGGATGATGAGGTACAGTGTCGGCACGGTAGACGCCCGGTCCGGATCGGGCATGGTTTCAACGGGGAGACGTCATGCTGGTAGGGGTTCCGAAAGAGGTGAAGGTTGCCGAACAGCGGGTCGGGCTGACCCCGACCAGCGTTCGGGAGTTTGTGTTCCATGGCCATCAGGTGGTGGTGGAGACCAACGCCGGAATCGGCATCGGGGCCGGCGACGACGACTACCGATCGGTCGGGGCCACCATCGCCGCCGGGGCCGATGAGGTGTTTGCCACTGCCGACATGATCGTCAAGGTCAAGGAACCGCAGGCCCCGGAACGGGCCATGCTGCGGCCGGGTCAAATCCTGTTCACCTACCTTCACCTTGCCCCCGACCCCGAGCAGACCAAGGACCTGATCGCCTCCGGTGCCACCTGCATCGCCTATGAGACCGTCACCGATCCCGATGGGGACCTCCCACTGCTGGCTCCCATGTCGAAGGTCGCCGGTCGCATGGCCGTCCAGGCCGGAGCGCATTGCCTGGAGGCTCCCCAGGGTGGTGCCGGGTTGCTGCTGGGTGGTGTCCCCGGGGTCGCCCCGGCCAATGTGGTGGTTGTCGGCGGTGGTGTGGTCGGAACGAACGCCATCGAGATGGCCATCGGCCTCGGCGCCCGGGTGACCGTGCTCGACCGCAAGGTCGACGTGCTCGATGAGCTGGCGGCCCGGTTCGGACCGTCGCTCAACACCATCTACTCCACCGCCGGTGCCCTGGAGGAATTGGTGCTCGATGCCGACCTGGTGGTCGGCGCCGTGCTGGTCAAGGGGGCCCGAGCCCCAAAGCTGGTCACGGCCGAGATGGTGGCCGACATGCGACCGGGCTCGGTCCTGGTCGATGTGGCCATCGACCAGGGGGGCTGCATGGAGACCTCCCGCCCCACCACCCACGCTCAGCCAACCTTTGTGGTCGACGATGTGGTGCATTACTGCGTGGCCAACATGCCGGGAGCCGTGCCCAAGACATCGACCTACGCCCTGAACAACTCGACCTTGCCAATCGCCCTGGCTCTGGCCGACAAGGGAGCCCGCCAGGCGCTGGCCGACGACGTCCATCTTCGCAACGGGCTGAATGTGGTCAACGGGGTCGTGACCGAACCGGCGGTGGCCGAGTCGTTCGGCTTGGACTATGTCGATCCGGCCGACGCACTGGCCAACCTCTGACCTCTCGCTGAGGCTCGACGCCGGCCGGCCGGACCCCGGCCGATACTGTTGCCGGCGATCGGTGGAATTCGCCCATGGCCGGGTTCCCCAGGCTCGGCTAACCTGGCCAGGCAACAAGCAGCAGCAACCATGTCGAGTACCGAGCGCAAGCGAGTCAAAGGTGGACTCCGGTACGGAGAGGTCGAGACCGACCTCGTTCCCGGACCGGTGGAATACGCCACGCTCACCCCCGACGGAGCCATGGCCGAGGATCGGCCGATTCTGATCTGGCTGCACGGGGGCGGAGGATCGCGCCGTTTCCTCCACAGCTGTCGGCCCCAGTTCATGTCGTGCTGGGCCGATCGAACACTGCCGGCCATGACGGTGGCGACACCCAGTGCCGGTTGGTCGTTCTATCTGGATCGCCATGACGGTCGGGAGTTGTGGGAGACCTTCCTGCTCGACGAGTTCATCCCCCACGTCCGCGAGCTGTCGGGCTCCCACAACGGGCCACTGTTCGTCGGGGGTATCTCGGTCGGTGCCCTGGGTGCCCTGCGTCTGGCCCTCAAGTACCCGGAATCGTTTGACGGGGTGGTTGCCATCGAACCCACCGTCGAGGCTGCGCTCAGCTGGGATCGTGTGGTCGGTCGTGATCAGGTTTTCATACCCGAACGACTCCGCCGCAGGTTGTTCGGCGAGCCACTGGACCACCAGTTCTGGAAGGCCAACCACCCGACGGCGCTGGCCATCGCCAACAGCACGGCGCTGGCCGCCAGCAAACTGGCCATTTATCTCGAGGTGGGCGACGACGATCGCATGCACGTACAGTACGGAGCCGAACTGCTGCATCGCTGCCTGTTCGACATCGGTATCCGCCACGAATACCGGCTGACCCGGGCCGGGAATCATGTGGGCCCGTCGGTCGGGCCCCGGGTCGTCGAGGCGCTGCGCTTCATCGGTCGTGTGCTGTGGAAGGCCTACGACCCCACGTCGTCCATCGACTCCATGGTCGAGATCGACGGCTTCGAGCATCAGGTCCGAGGGTTGGAGGACGCCGTCGGCTATCGCCGAACCCGTCTGGTCCACGGTCCGGCCTGTGATCTCCAGGTCAGGATCCAGGGTGACGGGCCTCCGGTGGTCATGTTGCCGTCGCTCGGCCGCACCGCGGCCGACTTCACCGATCTATCGGATCGACTGGCCGCTGCCGGCTATCGGGTGCTGGCCATGGAACCACGCGGCCTGTCGGGCTCGTCGCGGGCGCTGACCAACATCACCCTGCAGGATCTGGCCGATGATGTGGCCGCCGTGATCACCGACAATCGGGGTGGTCCGGCGTCGGTGGTGGGACATGACTTCGGGGGTCAGGTGGCCCGGGCCGTGGCCCGCAACCATCCAGGATTGGTCCGTACCATGATCCTCGTGGCCGTGCCGGGACCCGAACTTCCCCGGCCCGAACCGGCCACCGCCCACCGCCGGGTGTTCGTACCCGAGCTGACGATGGAGGAACACCTGGAATCGGTGGCCGTCGCCTTCTTCGCCGATGGCAATGATCCGGTTGCCTGGGTCGACGGCTGGCATCCGCTACTGGCCGGGGCCCAGCTGGAGGCGCAGCAGCGCACACCGACCGACGCCTGGTCCAGCGGTGGCGCGGTGGAGACCCTCATCGTTCGGCCGGCCCAGGATCGGTTGGTGTCGCCGAGTAGTTCCCGCCTTTTGGCCAACGAGTTGCAGGGCAAGGTGTCGATCGTCGAGGTTCCCCGAGCGGGTCACGCCCTGTTGCCGGAGCAGCCCGAAGCGCTGGCGGTGGCGGTGCTGACCTGGCTCCGTCGTCACGGCTGAGCGGCGGCATGGGATGCCGACGGGCTATTGCCACTGGTCAAATCGACCTCACGACGCAAGGAAACGGCTGGACCCTGATACTGTCATGTGAGTGTCACTACCCGTGGCGGCAACCCGGGTGGCGCGCTGTCGAGCCTGTGTCGGGGAGAGTTCGGAGTGAATAAACTAGCACCGCTTGCTGTTCTGGCTTGCCTCGGTGTTCTCGCCGTGCTTCGCCTGCTCGGATCGGGGCCTGCGGTGGTGCAGACCGAGGTCTTTCCCTCGTCGACGGTGGGAGAGACGACCACGACGCGAGAAGGCACCACGCTGCCCACCATCGGCCCGCTCGACGCCCCCGACTTCGATGTCCGCTCCGGGGCGCCGGCTGCCCCGAGGCGCGTGACCTCCGCTCCCGCCACCGCCTCGACCACCCTGTCCACGACCGCCAAGCCGACCTCCACCACCGGGAACGCGACGTCGACCAGCCGGCGTACCACCACCACTGAGGACGACGGGACGACCACGACAACCCGCCGCATCACCACGTCGACCACCGAGAAGCCGCCCACCACCGACGACGCGACCACGACCACCGAGAAGCCGCCCCCCGATCCGCCGCCGCCCCCCGATCCGCCGCCGCCCCCCGATCCGCCGCCGCCCCCCGATCCGCCGCCGCCCTCGGACGACGGCGACGAGTGAGGGCGCCGGGGATCGTGGCCGCCGGGGATTGGCCGAGTCGATACCAGCCGGGGGATCAGCCGAACTCGTCGGGCATCTCCTGCTTTCGCCGCTCCACGTAGTCAAGCAGCTCGGCGTCCATGGCATCATCGATCGGCGGAGCCTCGTAGCCGGCCAGCTGCTTCTTCCAGATGGCATTGGCCCGATGGGCCGCATCCAGAGACCCCTCCTCGGCCCACTGCTCGAAGCTGGCGTTGTCGGCCGTGCTCGAGCGGTAGAAGGCGGTTTCGAAGTTGGCCAGGGTGTGGGCGGTGCCGAGAAAGTGCTGGCCCGGACCGTTGGTCAAGATGGCGTCAAGAGCTTGACCGTTGTCGGAGAGGTCCACCCCCTTGGCCAAGACCTCCATCATGCCCAACTGGTCGACGTCGAGAATGAACTTCTCATAGCCGACGGCCAGTCCGCCCTCCTGCCAGCCGGCGGAATGCAGTGCGAAGTTGACCCCGCCCAGCAGGGTGGGGATGAGGGTCGAGGCACTCTCGTAGGCGGCCTGTGCATCGGGCAGCTTGGACGCACACAGTGAGCCACCGGAGCGGAACGGTACACCCAGCCGTCGGGCCAGGGCGGCCACGGTGTAGAGCACCAGGGCCGGTTCCGGGGTGCCGAAGGTGGGGGCCCCGGTCTGCATCGACATCGACGAGGCGAACGAACCCATGACCACCGGCGCCCCGGGTCTGACCAGTTGCACGAAGGTCATGCCGGCCAGGGCTTCGGCCAGCGTCTGAGCCGCGACACCGGCGGCCGTCACCGGGGACATGGCCCCGGCCAGAATGAACGGCGTGATGATGCACGCCTGATTGGCCTTGGCGTAGGCCTCGGCCGCCGCCAGCATGGTGGCGTCCCAGGTCAGGGGTGAGGAGGCGTTGATCAGGCTGGTCATGACCGTCCGGTCGCCGAGATCGCCGCCGAAACCGATGCGGGCCATCTCGATGGAGTCCTCGGCCCGCTCGCCGGCCGTCACCGAGCCCATGAACGGCTTGTCGCTGAAGCGAAGGTGGGCGTACACCATATCGAGGTGGCGCTTGTTGACCGGGATGTCGACCGGTTCGCACACCGTGCCTCCGGAGTGGTGGAGGCTCGGGGCGATGTAGGTCAGCTTCACCAGGTTCTCGAAGTCCTCCAGGGTGGCGTACCGCCGCCCGCGATCGAGATCGAAGGCGAAGGGCGAGCCGTAGTTCGGGGCGAAGACGGTGGCATCCCCACCGATCTGCACGCTGCGTTCCGGGTTGCGGGCGTGCTGGGTGTACACCGAGGGGGCGTTCTCCGTCACGATCTTGCGGCACATGCCTCGGGGGAACCGCACCCTCTGGCCGTCGACATCGGCCCCGGCGTCGGCCAGCAACTCGAGGGCTCTGGGGTGGTCGATGAAATCGAGCCCGACCTGTTCGAGGATGATCTCGGCGTTGTTCTCGATGATCTCCAGGCCCTCGTCGCTGACCACCTCGAACGGTTTCAACTTGCGGATGATAAACGGTGCTCGGGTTGGGGAAGCGGCCCGTCGAGCCGCCTGCCGGCCCGCTCGGCCACCGGTACGGCGTCCTTGTCGCTGTTCGCTCATCGTGGTGCTTTCGCTTTGTGGGATCTATTGGATGGGTTGATGTTCGATGGAGTGGATCTCGGGGGTTGCGGTCGCCGGGGTTCGGGTCGGTGCGCCCCCCGCAGGTTCAGGCCGAATGGCGCCGCCGTCGGCGGGATCGCCCGGTCGGTGCGGCCGGGGAGGTGGGCTCCGGTAGCGCCACGACCTTGGCCAGAGAGGGATTGGGTGCATGGAGATGAGGGAAGGCCAGGGCGGCCACGAACAGCTCCTGGAAGCGAGGCTCGGTGGCGGTCTCGATCTTGGTCACCGAGCCCACCACCTCCTCCATCTCCCGCCGTTCGCCGACCGAGAGCAGGGCCCTGATGGCTCCCGATCCGGCTGAGTTGCCCACGGCTCGAACGGCGTCGACATCGCAGTCGGGGATCAGGCCCAGCACCATGGCGTGGACGGGGTCGATGTGGGCTCCGAAGGCGCCGGCCAGCCGGATCTCGTCGACCGTATCGAGCCCGGCCCGCTCCATCAGCAGATCGATGCCGGCCCGAAGGGCGGCCTTGGCCAACTGTATGGCCCGGACATCGCCCTGGGTGATCCAGATGCCGTCGGCCAGCCGGTAACGATAGGTCCGTTGGTCGGCCTCGACCCGATGGGTGCGGGCCGCGGCGGCTCCGGTAATGACGCCCTGGGTGTCGATCACACCGGACAGGAACAGCTCGCTGATGACCTCGATGATGCCGGAGCCACAGATCCCGGTGACCTTGGGGTTGTCGGTCCGGAACCCGGATTCATCGGACCAGGCGTCATGGCCGATGATCTTGAATCTCGGTTCCAGGGAGTCCCGGTCGATGCGAACCCGCTCGATGGCGCCGATCGTGGCTCGCTGGCCGGCCGAGATCTGGGCCCCCTCGAAGGCCGGACCGGTGGGGGAGGAGGCGGCCAGTAGCCGGTCACGATTGCCGAGCACGATCTCGGCATTGGTGCCGACATCGACCACGAGCTGGACGGCCTCGCCGCGGTGGGGCTTTTCGGCCAGGATCGCCGCCGCGGTGTCGGCCCCCACATGACCGGCGATGCATGGTCCGAAGTACACCGACGGGCCCGGTTCGAGGTCGAAGTCCTCGGCCCGGGCGTACACCGACCGGTCGGTGGCCAGGGTGAACGGGGCCTGGCCCAGCGGTGTGGGATCGATACCGAGGGCGAGGTGCTGCATGATCGGGTTGCCGACCAGCACGACGTCGGCCAGGGCCGTGTAGTCGAGGCCGGCCCGATCCAGCAGTTGGGCCACCAGTTCGGCCAGGGCATCCCTGATGGCCGCCGTCAGTTCCCGGTTACCGCCGGGGTTCATCATCACGTACGAGACCCGACTCATCAGATCCTCGCCGAATCGTATCTGGGGGTTCATACGGCCGGTGGAGGCCAAGATCGATCCGGTGGTGAGATCGCAGAGATGGCCGGCCACCGTGGTCGAACCAATGTCGATGGCGGCCCCCACCACCTGGTCGACGAAACCTGGCCAGGCCTGGATCACCTGATGACGGCCGGTGTCGGGGTGGCGGCGAACAGCCACGGTCAGATTGGGGGCGGCGGCGTGTAGTCGGGGCAGCACGGAGAAGGCGAAGCCGACCTTGTTGATGCCCCATTCGCGCTCGAGGCGGTCGATGATCCGAGCCGTGATGCTGTCACCCGCCTCGTCGGCGGCAATGTCCGGGGCCGAGCGGGAGGCCGACTCGCCACCGACCGGTTGGAGGGCGTCGTCCAATTCGAGGAAGTGCAGGGTGATGCGGGGGTCGACCACCAGACCGTCCAGATTCACCCCTTTGCGCACCACCTGCTTGTGGATCTGGCTGCCGGGGGGAACGTCGACGACGACGTCACCCAGCACCCTGACTCCGCAGCCCAGGCGCTGTCCCGGCTTGAGCGGCCGGGCTCCCCGGTAGTCGAGTTCCACGGAATCGGGAGCGCTGACATCATCGGCGGCCGCGGTGATGGCCCACTTCGGGAACTCTCCCTGACCGACGATCACCTGGCAGCGACCACAGATGCCCCGGCCGCCGCACACCGAGTCGAGGTCGACGCCCAGGGCCCGAGCCGCCTCGAGCACGGTGGCCCCTTCGGCCACCGTTCCCTGGAGCCCGGACGGGGTGAAGACGATTCGATGTTCCGACAACGGCATATCTCCTGGTTTCGCGCCGATCTGCGCTTCGAGTCCTGTCCGCCTGCTACCCGGAGGTCCGAGCTCGGCGACCACCACGACGCCGACCGGAGCGTTCGGCCCCCGGGGCGTCGGGATCACGGTTGGCCCTGATCCAGGCTGCGCAATTGGCGTCCTGATTGTTGAGTACGTCGGCTGCCATCACCGCCGTCTTCACCTCGGCATGCATGGGGTTCATGATGGCCGAGGTCATCCCGTGGGAGATGGCCATGGCCAGGAAACCACCGGTCACGGCGTGCCGATGGGGAAGGCCGAAGCTGACGTTGCTGGCGCCACACGTCGTGTTGACGCCGAGCTCGGTTCGCAGACGATGAACGAGCTGAAACACCTGGCGCCCGGCGGTGCCCATGGCCCCGATGGGCATGACCAGGGGGTCGACGACGACATCGTCCTTGGGTATTCCGTGATCGGCAGCCCGATTGACGATCCTCTTTGCCACCCCGTACCGGACATCGGGGTCCTCGGAGATGCCGGTGTCGTCGTTGGAGATGGCGACCACGGCCGCCCCGTATTTGGCCACGAAGGGCAGCACGCGCTCCATACTCTCCTCCTCGCCGGTAACCGAGTTGATGAGGGGCTTGCCCTTGTAGACGGCGACGGCCGCCTCCAGGGCGTCGATGATGGAGGAATCGATGGAGATCGGTACATCGGTGATGGACTGGACCAGCTCGACCGCCTTGGCCAACAGAGCCGGTTCGTCGGCCAGCGGGATGCCGGCGTTGACATCGAGCATGTGGGCCCCGGCCGCCACCTGGTCGAGGGCATCCTTCTCCACCCGGCTGAAGTCGCCGTTGCGCATCTCCTCGGCCAGGATTTTCCGCCCGGTTGGGTTGATCTTCTCGCCGATCATGACGAATGGGCGACCGAAGCCGATCACGACTTCCTTGGTGGCTGAGCTGATGATGGTGTCGGTCATGGTGCTACCTGACGTGTCAGAGGGTTGTGGTTGGTAGGTGGTCAGTTGACGGGTACTCAGTCGGCGGCGACGTTGCCACTGCCGGAGTCGACATTCGGGGTCAGACCGCCGGCGGCCACGAGGGCCTCCAGCCGGGGTCGGTTGTAGTCGTGCTGGAGATCGGCCGCAGCCTGGGCTGCGGCCTGGGCCGGGTCGGTTCCCGGTTCCAATGGGCGGGTCCGCCGCTGCCACTGAGCCACATAGGCCGACGTCTCGGTCAAACCGGCCACGGTGGCGGCCCGGTCGATGGCCACCTGGAACCGGGGCTCGAGCAGTGCCTTCTCGGTTCGGCCGTCGACGCTGGCCGTGACCTGAGCCGGGATGTCGCGCCAGGAGATGATGGTCAGCTCGTTGGCTCGGGCTCGACGACGGCTCATCCCAGCCGCCTCGGAATCGGTCTCATACGACCACCCTCATGGCCTCGACCTGGCAACGCCGAGGGCGACCGAGACAACACCGGCCTCGAGTCGACCGGTGCCGGTCGTCACCGAATGGAACTCGAGGCCCAGGATGTCGGCCGCCCGCCGGGCCTTGGCCTCGACCACCGGGTCCTCGGTCTGGGCCAGGTGGACCAGCCGGCGATAGTTGCCGAAGTACAGCTCCAGCAGTTCGGGATGCCGATCGAGCCCCAGTGAGGCCATGACGATGGCGTCGAAATGACGGGCCAGGTAGTCGGTGAGGTAGAAGGAGCCGGGTTCGGTGTCGTGGAGGGCGGCGAACTCGACGCTGCCGGTGTAGAACTCGTAGCAGTGGTCGCCGGGCAACCGCTCCAGGTCCAGGCGACGACACAGCTCGTCCAGTCGGCCTCCTGTACCACAGTCGCCATAGCCGAGCAGGACCCGATCATAGGCGTGCCGTCGCCCGGCCAACCTGGACTCGATTGCCTCGGGAATACGTTCCGGTCGATTGTGAAGCCTTCCCGGGAGGTAGTCCACCGTCACGTTGGCCAAACCGTTGACCTCGACGGTGCGGCCCAACTCCCGGGCCAGAGCACCGCAGGCGATGACCAGCACCGTCGGCGGGCGCCGACCGGGGGTCGGCGAACCATCGGCCTCGGCCCGGCATGGGGCCGGCTCGAGCGTCCGAAACCGATCGGCGGCCGTGGCTGCCGGTTGCGTGGTGAAGACGGGGTTTGGCATGATCTCGGTGCTGTTGTGAACCCGGTGAGCCCGATCAGGCCGCGGCTCGACGACGGGAGACCAGATCGGTGGCCGTCTCGGCCGCAACCGCGGCGTCCCGACAGTAGGCGTCGGCCCCGATGGCCTCACCGAACTCCTCGTTCAGGGGAGCGCCGCCGACCAGAACGATGTAGTCGTCCCGCAGGCCTTTCTCCACCATGGTGTCGATCACGACCTTCATGTACGGCATGGTGGTGGTGAGCAGGGCCGACATACCCAGCACGTCGGGTTGGTGCTCGTCCAGAGCGGCCAGGAAGGCGTCGACGTCGGTGTTGATGCCGAGATCGACGACGTCGAAACCGGCACCCTCCAGCATCATGGCCACCAGGTTCTTGCCGATGTCGTGGATGTCACCTTTGACCGTGCCGATCACCATCTTGCCCACCGGCTGGGCCCCGGTTTCGGCCAGCAGCGGTCGAAGGATGCCCATGCCGGCCTTCATGGCGTTGGCCGCCAGCAGTACCTCGGGAACGAACAGGATGCCGTCACGAAAGTCGATACCGACGATACGCATGCCCTCGACCAGGGCGTCGTTGAGCACCTTGTCGGCCGGCCACCCCCGGCCGAGGAGAATATGTGTGCCTTCGGCGATCTCGTCGGCCAGGCCGTCATAGAGATCGTCGTGCATCTGGGCCGTGAGGTCTTCGTCACTCAAGGCCGCCAGATCGATTTCCTCGTCACCGTCGACATCGGCTCCGTTGCCTGTGTTGTCGGTCGTGTCGTCAGACATGTCGTCGTTCTCCCTTGGGTACCCCGAAGAGGGCTGGTTTCCCCCGATATGGCGGCCGTGATGCCGCCTGTGGAACTCGCCCAGCAGGATCAGTCGGGCATCGGGCACGCGAAGCGTGCCACAATGTGGAACTGTACCGTATCATGGATTTGCTCCGAGTTCCAGAGGCGATTTTCGGCTTCCGCATGGTGAGCGGGAGGCGTTGTCGGCTCGGACCCTGTCCAGCATGCTACTGCCTACCAGGCGTCTCGAACAGCAGTGTCACCAACGGCAACTGTTATCGCCAATGGCTCAGCTGTCGAGCGGGCCGTCGGTGTTGAAGGTGCCGTTGCTACGACGGTTGCGCCGGGAGAGGGGGATCCTCGGTCGTCGAAGGGCGGCGGCGATCACCACGATCGTGGCCCGGCCCGGGAGAGGCAGGAAGTTGGTGGGGGCGGGAATGGGGCGACCGCTCTGGGACACCATTCGATACAGCAGGAAGGCGGCGATGGCGCCGTGGGTGATCACCAGGCTCATGAAGTACTGGTTGGGGCCGAAGAAGGCGATCAGACCGGTGGCCAGAAACGGGCCGGTCATGGAGCCGACGGCATTGGTGGTGACCAGGGCCGAGCTGGCTCCCAGCATCTGTTCGGGCCGGAGCCAGTCGTTGGTGAAGGCGATGGCCATGGAATAGAGAGGGAAGGTGAAGGCCCCGATGGTGAACATCAGGCCGTAGGAGGCGAACGAACCCGGCGGCACGATCATGAGACCCAGCGCGGCCGCGGTGGCAGCCAAACCGAGGGCGAAGATGATGATCCGGCGGGAGATGCGATCCGACATGGCACCGACCGGGAACTGACCGATCACTCCGCCGATCATGGGAGCACCCATGAAGATCGAGACCTGGGCCGCATTGAGCCCGACCTGGGTGGCATAGACCGCTCCCATGCCGATAAGAGCGCCGTTGGCCATGCCGACCAGGAGGGCGACCACGATGCCGGTGGGCACGATGTCGGCCAGGTCCCGAAGCGACATCGGTTCCGGCGCTGCGCTTGGTGGTGCAGACGACGCCGACAACGAGGTCGGCACCAGCGAGAGCGAGATCAGCACCGAGGCGATGATGAACAGCTCGAACCCCGCTGGATCGGCCACATTGAGCAGGAACTGACCCCCGGCGAAGCCACCCATGGAGATGACCATGTAGATCGCCAGCAGCCGCCCCCGGTTCTCGTTGGTGGCCATGTCGTTGATCCAGGATTCGGCCACCACATAGAGCCCGGCCATGCAGAATCCGGTGGCGAATCGCATGAGGGCCCAGCTCACCGGATGCACCGCCACCAGATAGACCAGGGCGGCGGCCGAAGCCATGGAGGCCAGGGCGGCGAAAACCCGGATGTGGCCGACCGACGTAAGGGCCCGGGTGGCGGCCTTGGAACCGACGAAGATCCCCAGGAAGTAACCGGTCATGACCGCACCGATGGACAGCGAGGAGAATCCCTCGGTCTGGGACCGGATACCGACCAGCGAACTCTGCAAGCCGTTGCCCAGCATCATGAGGGCCAGGCCGGCGAACAGGGCCCAGGCCGCAACCGCCGGATGGCCGGCCGGGATCAGCGGCCCCAGGACATCGGGGCGGTTGCCGGTGGGTGATTCTGGGTTCAACTCCCCAAGGCCCGACTCCAGCGGTCGATCGGGCACGTCGAGGTCGGCCATGGATTGGCTCGTCTTTCCATCGAGGGCCCGGTCGAACGGCCCTTGGACGCGCGATGGTACCGGTCCGTGACCGGTATCCGTCGCACCGCTGACCAAGAACTGTGGCCGGTGTCCGCCCGTCGTGACGGCGGATGCCCGGGTGGGGATCAGGCGTCGGCCAGCACGCCCTGACGCCACTCCTCGGTCGAGGCCACCTGGTTGAAGGTGAAGCAGTGAATCCCGGTGACGTCCAGCCGGGACAGATGGGGCGACATCGGCACCAGCAGATCGTTGGGGTCGTAGTGGACCTGGGTCATCAGCATGCCGATGGCCTTGCGGTTCTTCTTGAGATAGCTCAGTGACGTCCCGATGCCCAACCGAGCTCCCATCGACACCAGCTTGGCTCGATCCAACACCCCGGCGATGCCGAGATGGACGGGCAGGGTGAGACCCCGGGCCCGCTCCCGATCCAACCAGGAGATGATGGTGGACGGGTTGAAGCACATCTGGGTGCTGGCATAGCCCTGCAAGCCGGCCTCGGCCAGAACCTCCTGCTTGGCCAGCAGGGCGGCGTCGAGGGCCTCGGTGGGGATCAGAGCGTGGCCGTCGGGGTAGGAGGTGATGCCGACGGTATGCAGCTCGGGTCCGGCATCGAGCAGGTCCTGGAGGAAGGAGGTGGCGTTGTCGTAGGGCCCGGCCGGGGGATCAGCGTCGCCACCGACGAGGAACATGCGACCGATCTGCTCCCGTCGAAACCACTCGGCGATGCGGCGAACATGGTCCGGACCCTCCACCATACGGGCCGAGATGTGGGGGATGGCGCTGTGTCCGGCGGCCCGAAGCTCGTCGGTGATCAACATCGTGGTCTCGATCCCCTTGGCCGGCGAACACGTCACCGACACCTCCGAGTGTTGGGGAAGGGCGGCGATGGCGTTGTCCAGGCTCTTCATGGGTACGACCTCGATGGTGAGGTCACGGATCAACTTGAGCCGATGGTTGCGATCTTCCTCGGTCTCGATCGATGGCTTGGTTCGTCCCAACATCAGCTCAACCCCACGATCTCGCCGCTTTCGTCGATGTCGATGTGCTTGGCCGCCGGGTTCTTGCCCAGCCCGGGCATGGTCCGCATGTCGCCACAGATGGGGTAGACGAAGCCGGCGCCGACCGAGGCCCGAACCTCCCGTACCGGCAGGGTCCAGCCGGTGGGTGCGCCCTTCAGCTGGGGATCGGACGAGATCGATAGGTGCGTTTTGGCGATGCACACCGGAAGATTGCCGAAGCCGGCCGCCTCATAGGTGTCGAGCTGCTTGGCCGCAGTGGCGGAGAGCTCGATGCCGTCGGCCCCGTAGACGGCGGTGGCCACGGTGTTTATCTTGTCCCGCAGCGACATGCCGTCGGGGTAGAGGAGCTGGAAGTGGGAGGGCTCCTCGGCCGCCTCCTTGACCGCTTCGGCCAGCTCAACCGCTCCCTTGCCGCCGTCTGCGAAGTGGGTGGACAAGGCGGCCCGGGCTCCGTACTCGGTGGCGATCTCACGGATGGCCTTGATGTCGCCATCGTGATCACCGGGGAAGGCGTTGATGGCCACCACCGGGGGGACGCCGTGGATCCTCATGTTGGCCAGCTGCTTGCGTAGGTTTTCGCCACCCTGGTGGACCTCGTCGGGGTTCTCGGCCAGCAGTGCTTCGGGCAGGGGCTGACCGGCCACGATGCGGTGATTGCCGGAGTGGGCCTTGAGGCCCCGCACCGTCGCCACCAGGACGGCGGCGTCGGGAGCAATGCCGGAGTAGCGGCACTTGATGTTGAAGAAACGTTCGGCCCCCATGTCGGCCCCGAATCCGGCCTCGGTGAGCAGGAACTCGTTCATGTGAATGCCGACCTGATCGGCCACGATCGACGAGTTGCCGGTGGCAATGTTGCCGAAGGGTCCGGTGTGGACCAGAGCCGGGGTGTTCTCCAGGGTCTGCATGAGGTTCGGCTTGATGGCCTCCTTGAGGATCACCGTCATCGACCCGGCGGCCCCGATCTCCTCGGCCGTGATCGGGGTGCCCTCGGACGAGTAGCCGAGTACGATCCGGCCCATCCGGGCCCGTAGGTCCTGCAGCGAGGTGGCCAGGGCCAGGCCGGCCATGACCTCGGAGGCGGCCGTGATGTCGAAGCCGGTTTCCCGGGGCAGGCCGTCGAGGCGGCCGCCGAGGCCGACCACCATGTTGCGCAGGGCCCGGTCGTTGACGTCGAGCACCCGGCGCCAGGTGATGTTGTGGATGTCGAAGCCGGCCTCATTGCCGTGATACAGGTGGGCGTCCAGCATGGCCGAGCACAGGTTGTGAGCTCCGGTTACGGCATGCATATCGCCGGTGAGATGGAGGTTGAGCAGCTCCATCGGCACGACCTGGGAATAGCCACCACCGGCGGCCCCGCCCTTGATCCCGAAGGTGGGACCCATGGAGGGCTGGCGGATGGCGATGGTGGCCGAGGATCCAATGTGCTGGAATGCCTGTCCCAGGCCAACAGTTGTCGTGGTCTTGCCCTCACCCAGAGGGGTTGGAGTGATGGCAGAGACCACGACGTACTTCGCTCGAGGGCGATCGGCCATGGCATCGATGGCCTCGAGCTTCACCTTTGCTGCACCGGTTCCATACGGTTCGAGCAACTCGGTCGGGATTCCCGATCCCTCGGCGATTTCGGTCAGCGGTTTTAGGTTGGCGGCTTTGGCGATCTCAAGATCAGATGGAAATGGCACTGTGTACTCCGTTTTGCCGTACTCCGAGGTACGTTGCTTGCTGTGGTCCGCCGACGCCCTATCTGTAGTCGGGCAGGCGAGTCGAAACCGTTGCACTGTGGCTTTCGCCGCTATCCCCCAGCCACCCCTTCTGGCCGAGGCTTGTTGTCAGTTGCTGATCTGCTTCGATGGTGCGATCGAGTGGTCTGTTCCACCATGCAGAACGATTCCATTATACAGAACGACATTCTCGGCGTCCAGAGTTAGTTTGTACGGATATCCTCCACGTCGCGGTGGCGACTCGACACCCCGAACGTTGCCTGACGCGGCACTAGTAGGGAAGTATGCGCCACCGTTGCATTGGATTGCTCGTGGCTGTCACTGTGGTGGCCGCGGCATGTGGTGGTCGTTCGCCGGGCTCAGCTGAGTGGGCCGTAGAGGCTCAGGCCTGGCATGACGCATTGATAGAGGCCCAGATCGCTGAGGGGGGCGGGGCCTATGCGGAGTTCTTGTCCCCTGACGTGGTGTGGATGACAGCGCGAACTACGCCGAGGAAGCCGAAGGTTTTCCACGCTTGGGTGACGAGGCAATCAATTTCGCGGCTTGGGTGTTGGGTCCGGAGAGTCTGAGGCTGGAGCCCGAGATCTTCATCAGCGTTGATGGTCTCGTGGACTTCTGGTTCTACGACTGGTCGCCGCTTGGCAACAGTGTCCGACCCGACACCGAGGAGCCGTCGCACGGTGTCAGTCTGATGGCACCGATCGGGCCATTGGGGGCGGAGTTGTTCATCAACGGCACCGCCGTTGCGGATTGGCGAGACCGCCGCCCAAGGTGGCCCCAGGCCGATGAAGCCGAGGCCGTGGCGACAGCGTGGACTGGGCTGTGGTCGGGCACCGGCAGTGATGTGGGCTCGCTCTGTGGCGTCGACGCTCGTGTGCAGGACTCGATTGATGGTGTTGACATCGCTGGTCACGAAGCCATTGCCGAGCTGGTGGCGGCCACATCCGGTACCTGGGAGATCACCACCGTGGCTCCTGACGCTGTGCGGGGTGTCTACCCGCTTGTGCGTGGACGGTCCGGCGTCAAGGTGTTGGAGGAGTTGGTGCTGGTCGTCGCCGGTGAGGACGAGAATGGATGTGAGGGGGAGATGGTGGTCTGGTTGGCGCTCGACGGGGGGGGTGGTGGATGAAGAGATTCGGTACTGGGCGATCGAGCGGCGAGTTGCCGGATGGGTGGTGGACCGATCGGCCCGTCCCAACCGAGCCTCCGCCGCCGACAGAGGACCTTGACACCCCGACCGGCCCGCTGGTGTTCGGCGGCGCCACCATCTCGGTCTTCAACGGCACGCCGAATCTGAACCGACTATTGGCC
>JAHEJM010000085.1 GCA_024638815.1 Acidimicrobiales bacterium
GCGATCACATCGCCGTCCCGACCTGGTGGATCGGCCGGATTCGCTTGATCGGGGGTGGCCGATGCCGACGGCGCGGTGGCGAGGATGGTCAGCAACACCACCGTGGACGCGACAAGAGACCTGACAGTGAGTGCGGCGGTAGGCATGGCCCGATGGTACGGTGGCCGGTGCCGCCAATCAACTACTCGGCGTCACACGCCGGCCGTGGCACCGAATCGAGCCAGCGTGGTGGCCACCATCAGCCTGATGCCCAGGGCGATGGCCCGCTCGTCCACGTCGAACTTGCCGATATGGAGATCGTGGCGTTCGTGACCCGTCGTCGGATCGTGGGTGCCCAGCCGGACGTAGGCGCCGGGGACTTCCCGAAGATACCAGGCGAAGTCGTCACCGCCCCAGCTCTGGATGGCCTCGGTGACGGCCTCCGCTCCCAGTTCGGCGGTGGCAGCGGCATCGATCAGGGCGATCTCCTCGGCGCTGTTCAGTACCGGGGGAATGCCGGTGGTGTAGTTGATCCGAACCTCGGCTCCGGTGCCGTCGACCGCGGCCAGCACGCATTGCTCGACCACGGCGGACAGGCTCTCCCAGGCATCAACGGAGGGGGTGCGAACCGTGGCCAGGAGCCGGGCGTGGGTGGGAATGACATTGCCGGCCTCGCCGCTGCGGATCGAACCGAACACCATCTTCACCGCGGCCCGGTCGGCCAGCTCATAGCTCACCCGCTTGGGGAGTTCGTCCACAACCCGGGCGGCGAGCGTCACCATGTTTACCGTGAGTTCGGGTCGGGCGGTGTGGCCCCCCGGACCGAGCAGCTCGATCTCCACCATGTCGGAGGCCGAGGTGATGGCCCCCTTGCGCAGCCCGATGTGTCCGATGTCGAGCTTGGGGTCACAGTGAACGCCGTAGACGGCGGCCACGTCGTGCAGCCCGCCGTCGTCGATGACGGTGAGGGCTCCACCGGGAACCTTCTCCTCGGCCGGTTGGAAGATCAGACGAATCGGGCCCGGAAGTTGGTCGGCGTGTGCGGCCAGATAGAGGCCGGCCCCCAGCACCACCGTGGTGTGCACATCGTGGCCGCAGGCGTGGGCGATGCCGGGGAATCGGCTGCGGTAGTGGACTTCCTTCTCATCGTCCATGGCCAACGCGTCGATGTCGGCCCGCAGGGCCACGCGGGGCCCGTCGCCGGTGCCGAAGTCGCAGATGGCGCCCGTCCCTGAACTCAACACCCACGGTTTCAGATCGGCCACCTCGAGCCGCTCGACGATGGCGTTCGTGGTCTCGTACTCCTCGCCACTCAGCTCGGGGTGGGCGTGCATGTGGCGGCGGAACGTGATCAGTTCGTCGTGGTGGGCGTCGAGCCATCGGCCCAGTGCCCGGCCGGTCAAATCAGTCATGGGACTCCGTTGTCGATTGGTCGCCGATGTTCGTGGTCGACGCGCCGGGAAGGTGCCGTCGCCGCTCCCGTTCACGAACTCGACGTGTCCTTCGAGACTATTCCCTCCCGAGCCGCTTCGCCCGGCCAATCGGTCTACGGTTCCGTGAACGCTGTGTTTCACCGGATTCGACGGCCGGACCGGCCGATCGGGCCCTTTGTGGCCGTCGTTAGGGACGTTGTGCCCTGCTGCGGTCCGTTGGTCGGCCGTACCGTGATGAGCGAGCGGCATTCGGCACAAGGCCGCCCCCGGCGTGGCTAATTGTACGAATGTACGAAGTATTGGCCTCGGAGTAGAGGTAGGATTGGCACATGGTCGAGGACTCGAGGCGGCGCCACTGGGACACCGTCTATTCCGGCGGGCCCACCGAGGAGCGAGGCTGGTACGAGCCGGCTCCGTCGACGCTCGATCTGGTGTTCCGCCACTCTGACCCCACCGATGGCGTGATCGACATCGGTGCCGGAGACAGCGCTCTGCCGCCCATGCTGTTGGCCGAGGGTTACAAGGACATCACCATGCTCGACGTCAGCGATGTTGCGCTCGAGCGGTCCCGCCGGCGCCTGGGTGGACAGGGTCCCTCCCTGATCTGGCTTCGGGCCGATGTGACCGACTGGGAGCCGAATCGGACCTGGGATGTGTGGCACGACCGGGCCGTGTTCCATTTCCTGATCGATGAGGCCGACCGCAAGGCCTACGTGAACGTGGCCCGGTCGGCCCTGGTGCCCGGTGGTCGCTTGATCGTGGCCACGTTCAGCCCCGAAGGGCCGGATCGGTGCGCCAGGTTGCCGGTCCGCCGCTACAGCGTCGAGGAACTGATCGCCGAATTCTCCCCAGGTTTCGAACCGCTCGAAGTGGTGGACATCGAACCGGCCTCCACCATCGGTGACCGGCGCCCATACGTTGCCGCCGTTGTCCGCCGTCAGCCCAGCGCCTGATAGTAGCTGGTCGGCTGGACGGGGGCCAGGATGGTCGATGTCGCCTCGTTCTCGGCCACCACGATCGGTTTGTTCGCCAGCCGCCAGAGCGCCAGGTGCCAACTCCCCATCGCCATGTCAAGGGTGTCGCGTATGAGCGCCGGATCGTCCTCGAGGTCGGCGGCGAGGTGAAAGGCCACAAGATCGGCCTGCCGGGAAAGACTGCGGACGAGGTCGCCGTAGATCTCTTCGTCGCCAAGCCAGTTGAACAGCGGCCTGCCTGGAGTCGGTGAGGCTGGATCGTCGGGCGTCGAGAGCGGCACGAAGTCGAGCAGTCCGAAATTGACCAGTGGCCGAGCGTCGACGGCGGCGCAGTTCTTGGCGATGAGTGCCAGGACGGTGCTCACGGTTTTCCCTTTGGGTTGCTTGAATCCCCCCCGGTGAGGTGAGTCAATCGGACAGCGCTGAGTATCCGCTGAGGGATCGCTGAGCGGGAACCGGGAGAGTCCTCGTCAGGTCGACGAGGTCGAGGCCAGGAGCCGTTCGGTGAGTGCCAGGATCCCGGTGATCGCTTCATCACGACGGCCGGGGACGTCCAGGGCGCCGGTGGTCGCCTCCCGGGCGTGGTCGATGTGTTGCCCGAAGGTCCGCATCGCGGCGATCGGGGGGTAGTGATAGTCAAGCACCTCGGCTGCGAAACGTGCGGCGGGCTCTTGGCGGAGTTCCAGCAGGGCCCCGGTGAGGCCCCCGAGCGCCATACCGACCTCAATCTGGAGACCGGCACCGATGAAGCGTTCGAGCGAAGCCTTGATCAGGGTCAGAGCTTGTGTACACCGGCCCCGGCGGGCGTGCAGGAACCCAAGCATGAATTCGGCCACCCCGGGTCCGTATCCGGTCGGGGCGTTGACGTCCAAAGCCTGTCGAAAGTGGGTTTCGGCCTGGTTCGGGTCATCGTCGAGGGCGGCGAAGCCGTTCACGACCTCGCACAGGCTGATGAGGGAGGGGCCTCCCAGCTCGGTGGCGATCCGGCTGCATTCCCGGATTCCTACGTCGTTCATGTCCGACTGGGTGAACCATTGCCAAGCCCCCTCGAGCATGAGCGCCTCCGCCACGGTCACCGGCTGGCCGACCTCCCGTCCCCGTTCGCTCGCTTCCCGGTACAGGGCGATCGCCCCGATTGGGTCGTTCATGACGGTGCGAACGGTGGCGACGTGGATGAGGACGCTCGGATCGACTGTCCGCTCGAGCCGGTCGATCTCGTTGTCGATCCTGGCGGCGAGGGGTGCGGCGGTGGGGTCGGCATCGAGGTACGCCTTGGCGAACAAACCCAGCGCGGCAGCGGCGAGTCCGCCCGGGAACTCCCACCAGTCGATCAACTCGGCGACCGGAATAGCCAGCCGGGCGCCGCCGGCCGGAACGAAGCTCACCAAGGGTGCCAACGGAAGGACGAGCTCGATCGCCGTCAACGGATCCGCCTCGACCGCCCAGGACACGGCCGCCGCCATGTTGGGCAACTCCTCCTCGAGCCGGGTGCGCCAGGCCGTTTCGTCGGCCGAAGGAAGCGATCCACCGATCGCCGAGGCCAGGTCCGACATGACGCTCGCCTGCGTTCGTCGTCCCGCACAGCGGTCGCCTCGAGTCGCGACCCGGGCCAGTCCAATGGCTCGAATCGGTTCGAGCTGGCGATAGCGACGTCCGCTGTCGGTGTACGTGGTCCGGAGAAGCGCCGAGTCGACAAGGCGGGCGATGGTGGCGAGCGCCTCCGGACCGAGCACGCGCTCCGCTTGGTCGATCGAGACGCCGGCCGGGAACTCGCAGATCGTGTCGAAGGCAGCCGACTCGGTGGCGGTCAATCGACCCAGCGACCACTCGATCGTCTGCGCCATGGTCTTCGACCCGGACTGCGACCCATCGATCATTGACATGTCCTTTTCGAGTCGGTCCAGAAGATCGAGCGGTTCCAGGATCCGTAGCCAGGAGGCGGCGAGTTCGATCGCCAGCGGAATCCCGTCCAGGAAACAGCACAGGGCGACCGATTCCTGGTCTGCGATGGGCTCGGCCAGCCCGGACTCCTCGGCGCGGAGTTTCAGCAGTGCCACCGCATCGTCCTCGACGGTCAGTGGCTGCAAGATGTAGCGTCGTTCGCCGCTGACATTCAGCGGGTGCCGACTCGTGGCCAGGACTCGCAGACCGGTGCAGGTCTCGAGCAGGGTTCCGGTCAGCTCCGCGATCGCGTCGAGGACGTGCTCACAGTTGTCGAAGATGAGCAGTGCCGGGCCGCTCCCGAGCCGCATTCGCAGTGCCTCGACCGGATCACCGCTGATCTCGAGCAGGCCGACACTGCGGCATATCTCGTCGACGACAGTGGAGTTGCTCGACCTCGGGGCCAGATCGGCGAAGCCGATCACCGATACGTCGCTGGTCAGTCGGCGGCCGACCTCGATTGCGAGGCGGGTCTTCCCCAGACCGCCCTCGCCCACGATGGTTACCAGCCGGTTGCCCAGAACGGACTGTCTCACCAGGTCGATCTCGGCTGACCGTCCCACAAATGTGCTCGCCGGGACCGGCAACGGTGTGGGACTGCGGACAGCGAACGGCATCTCGGAGCGGTGGCCGGGTTCCGCATCGCCCTGCTGCCCTCGGGCATCAAGGGCCGGATCCTGGTTGAGGATGGAGGATTCCAGGGCGTCGATCAACCGACAGGGACTCAGGCCGAGGTCTTCTCGCAGTCTGCGCCGCAGGTCGGCCAGCACGCCGAGCGCGTCCGACTGTCGGCCGTCCGAATAGAGCGCCCGCGCCAAGAGGCCGACGGTTCGCTCCCGGTACGGATGTTGGGCCACGATCTCCTGCAGCGCGGCCCGCTGCCGGGTTCGGCCGTTGCGATCGAGTTCCAGGGTGCCCAGAGCTTCGATCGCCTCGATGCGTTGGTTGCTCAGCCGCACGATTGCTGCATGAACCCGGCCCTTGCCCGCCAACTTCGGCAGCGGCTCGCCCCGCCAGAGACCAAGCGCCTCGGAGAGTGCGGCAATCTGTTCGGCCGGATCGTTCACCCCCATTGCCTTCTCGAGGGTGCGCTCGAAAACGTCGACGTCGGTGGTGACCAGATGGGGGTTAAGGCGGTAGCCGCCTCCGATTGACTCGATGATCTCATGACCGCCGGCACCCAGAGTGCGGCGTAGATCGGACACGAAGGTCTGGATGGAGTTCCGTGCACGGCGTGGCGGTTCCTCACCCCAGAGATCGTCTATCAAAGCCTCCGTGGTGACCGCCGCCCCGTCGGCGAGCGCCAAGAGGGCGAGAACGCAGGCCGGCCGAGGTGCCGGTTCCAGTGAACGGCCACCGTCAAGCACGATCTCCAGAGCCCCGATAAGGCGGATCTCGATGGTGGATTCGGTCATCGCTCGGCTCCCCTCCTGCACCAGCATGGCGGTCAGCCTCACTCTCGACGTGCAGCCCGCAGGAACACCGGCGCAAGTTGTCCTCCCATCATCCGCCCTGGACGCCCGGCCTCGCAAGCTATTTATCTATCAGGTGGTGGTTCCGGCCGACGATGTTTGCCGAAGGCAAACTCGGGTTGAGCTGCTCCGCAGCTCAAACGCGCGATTGATCTTCAGGTGATGGTTCCAGCCGACGATGTTTGCCGAAGGCAAACTCGGTTAGGTCGTGCTCCGCACGACCGGCTTGATCTTCAGGTGATGGTTCCAGCCGACGATGTTTGCCGAAGGCAAACTCGGGTTGAGCTGCTCCGCAGCTCAAACGCACGCCCGGAGGGACTCGAACCCCCAACCAACTGGTTCGAAGCCAGCTACTCTATCCACTTGAGCTACGGGCGCATGGAATAGCCGAGTCTACTGCGGGATGACAGCCTTGCGCCGGCGATTTCCTTTCGTCATCGGTTGGCTCCCGGCCATAGCCCCCTCTCGAATTGGCTAACGACGTTTCCGTCGGACTACGGTATTGTCACCACTGACTCCCAGCTGAGTGGAGGGCGACAAGTGACGACACCAATCAGCCGCCGGGCTTTTCTTCAAGCTGCGAGCGCTGCCGGTCTGGTCCTGGCAACACCTCAGGCCGCCGCCGGTCAGGAGTCTGCGTCGGCCAGGCCGTTGCCAAACAGCGGACGGCTCTCTCGATTCCGGCTGCGAGCGTCGGCCTCGGCCCATCAGCTGGCCGGACAAACGGTGGACACCTGGACCTACAACGGCCGGCTTCCGGGCCCTCTGCTGCGAACCCGGCTCGGGGATCGGGTGGTGGTTGAGTTCGTCAACGACCTGCCGGTGCCGACGACCGTTCACTGGCACGGGGTCGAGGTTCCGGCCACCGCCGATGGCAGCTCCATCTCGCAGTTGCCCATCCCACCGGGAAGCGAGTATCGCTATGAGTTCACGGCGCTGACCCCGGGGCTGTTCTGGTATCACCCCCACGTCGACACCAACGAGCAGGTGGAGCGGGGGCTCTACGGGGCACTGCTGGTGGAAGATCTGGCTGAGGCAGCGCTCCTCGGGATCACGCCGGCCAACGAACACGTCCTGGTCCTCGACGATGTGCTCATCGAGGACGGGTCAATTGCGCCGTTCTTCCCTCCCGACCCCCTGGCCAACGCCCTGACCCACTTCAATGGACGCATCGGCAACGTGCTGCTGGTGAACGGTCGTCATCGACCGACCATCAACGTCCGAAACGGAGTGCCCCAACGGCTGCGCCTGGTCAACGTGGCCAACGGTCGGTTCATGCGGGTGTCGTTCGGGCCGGGGCAGAAGGTGTGGCGCGTCGGCGGTGACGCCGGGTTGCTGGAATCACCACTCACCATCCCCCACATCGCCATGGTGCCGGCCGATCATGGCGGCCACGGTGACCACGACATGGGTGACATGGCGGGCATGACGATGTCGAATCCCGACCTGAGCAGAGGTGTCATGCTGACCCCGGGGGAGCGGGCCGATCTGATCTGGGTGCCCATGGGGGCCGACGGGGAACTCATCGAGTTCAGCTGGCACGACTGGCCCCGAGGCGATCATGGCGCCGTCTACGCCGACAACGGATCCATCATGATCACGCACGATCCCACCGACGGGATGGACCCACCGGACGTGCTGGCCGACTTCCGCCTGGTCGGTGATCCCGCTCCCACGGCCACGAGCTACGTCCCTCCGGCCTCGCTGCGCACCATCGGACCGCTGTCGCCCTCCGGTGCCCCCATCGCCCTGACCATGGGCCATGGTCCTCCCGCCCCCGATGGCGAGGTGACGTTCTTCATGCAGCGTGATGCCGGTGGGCCCAAACCGTTCCCGGCGCTGACCCCTGCTGACGTTGCCACCGTCGCTCCCGGTGAGGTGCGGATGATCGAAGTGACCAACCTGACCATGGGGGCCCACAACTTCCATATCCACGGGTTCTTCTTCCAGCTGGTCGAGACCGAGTACATCGACCGGGACAACCTCGCCAACAACCACATCGAACCGGCCCCATACCGGGAGAACAAGGACACCATCCTCATCCCGCCGCGGCCTGGCGCGCCCATGCGGTCCCGAACGGTCAGCCGCCTGGCCGTGTCGTTCGACGACACCGGCCGGGAAGGCCTTCTCGACGCCTGGGGTAAGGAACCCACAGCCGATCGGTCCGGAGGTTGGCTCATGCACTGTCACCTGCTCGAGCACTCCAACCGCGGCATGATGTCGTTCGTCCAGGTCAGGAGCTGAGTGCCGTCGAAACCCCAAGAAGGCGATGGCGGCGTCGAACAAGCGGTGTTCCATGGCCGGCGTTCACCGGCGGGCTGGTCTCGGCCGCCGTCGGTCTGGTGGGCGGCGTCGAACCCCTCCGGCCCGGCGTATCAACTCCGATCACCCGACACCTGAAGCTCCGCAAACCTGCCCAGGGCGCTAGCGCCGGTTCTGACCGGCGGCCTCCTGCCCTCTAGGTGGGCATCGCCGCCGCGTTTTGCCCGCCGGGCTCCGTACCGCCATTCGTCCCCGACCCACCAGCCCTCGAATCGCCACTGCTCGTACCCCGCTGCCACGCCCGGTACAGCCCGGCGTACACCCCGTTGGCCGTCACCAGCTCGGCATGGTTGCCATCCTCCGCCAGCCGGCCGCCGTCGAATACCAGCACCCGGTCGGCGGCTTCGGCCGTTGACAGCCGGTGGGCGATGGTGACCACGGTCCGTGACGTCGAGAGCCGGCCCAGGGCCCGGGCGATGCGGACCTCGGTGGAGGGATCAACCGATGATGTGGCCTCGTCCAGCACCAGCAGCTCGGGATCGGCGATGGCGGCCCGGACCAGGGTGACAAGCTGGCGTTCACCGATCGACAGTGAGCCGCCCCGCTCACCGACCTGGGTTTCCACTCCACGCTCCATCTCGTCCAGCCACTCGTCCAGACCGAGGTCGACGAAGACGCCCCGTACGTCGCTCAAGTCGGCATCGGGTTTGCCCATGCGCACGTTGTCGGCGATCGAGCCCTGGAACAGCGAACCCTCCTGGGGCACCATCACCACCCGGTCCCGGAGCGACTCGAACTCCACCGTGCGCACGTCGACCCCGCCGATGCGCACCGTACCCTCGGTCGGGTCCATGAGCCGGGTCAGCAGTTTGGCGAACGTCGTCTTGCCCGATCCGGTTTCGCCCACCACGGCCACATTGGTCTGGGCGGCGATGATCAGCGACACGTCCCGCAGCGCCAGTGGGCCCGATGCGTCGACCCCCGATTCACCGGGCAGGGGATAGCGGAAACTCACATCCTCGAATTCGATGTCGAGGTGACCGGTCGGAAGTGGATGTCCGTCGGGTCCCGGGTCGGCGACATCGGGCGGGATGGCGAGTACGTCGAGCACCCGGCGCCAGCCGGCCACTGCGGTCTGGGCCTCGTTCACCGCCTCACCCAGCATCTGCACCGGCTGGATGAAGAGCTGGACCAGGAACAGGAACGCCACCACCGTGCCCACCGACACCGATCCCTGTACGGCCAGATAGGAACCGACCACCAGGGTGAGGGCCAGCACCGAGGCCGACAGCATCTCGCCGGTGCCGGAGAACAGGGCCGACAGCCGTCCCGCTCGAGTGGCTGCGGTACGGTGGTCCTCGATGGCGTCGGTCAGGCGCTGCCGGGTGCGATTCTCGATGCCGTAGGCCCGGATGACGGGGGCACCCACCACCGCCTCGGCCAGCACGGCCAGCATGCGCCCCACCCGCTCCCGCACCACCACATAGGCGGCGTCGAGCCGGCGTTGGAACCAGCGAATGGTGGAGGAGATCACGGGCACGGTGACCAGCACCACCAGCCCCAGCGGCAGTGAGTAGAACAGCATGACGGCCATGGCCAGGGTGGCCTGGGCGGTGTTGGTCAGCAGCATGAGGCCGGCCCACTGCATGAACCGGCTGATCTCGTCGATGTCGGAGGTGACCCGGGAGACCAGGGCACCCCGCTGTTCGGAGGCCTGATGGAGCATGGACAGATCGTGGATGTGGCGGAAGGATCGAATGCGCAGGTTGGACAGCGCACCCTCCGAGACCCGGGCCAGGCGCATGTGCATCCATGCCGTGGTGGCGGCGGTGATGAGCACGGCCACGGTGGCCAGCATCACCATCCGGGCCACGAACCCGAGGTTGACGAGTCCCGTGGCGTCGCCTGCAGCGCTGCCGCCGTCAGCCGTGACACCTGCTCGGATACCGCCGTCGATCACCTGCTGGACGGCGATTGGCACGACCACCCGTCCGGCGGTGGCGATGAGGGCCAGGATGAGGGTGCCGCCCAACCCCACCCGGAGCTCGGGCGACAGGGCCAGCCCCCGGCGCAACGTCTCCAGCGCCCCCGGCTTCTTCTCCGTGGGCTCGGCCGTGTCGTTCTTGGCTGTATCGTTCTCGGCTCTGTCGTTCTTGGCCCTGTCGTCGGCCGGTGTGGTCGGCGCCGCCATTATGATGCCGCCTCGACTTCGTAGGCGTCGATGAGTTCGGCGTAGGCCGGCACCGTTCTGTACAGGTGCTCGTGGGTGCCCCGGCCCACGACCCGGCCGTCCTCCACATAGATGACGGTGTCGGCCAGCAGGATGGAGCTGCGGCGGTAGGCGACGATGACCACGCTGGTGTCGAGATCGGCCAGCTCGTCGAGAATGGCGCCCTCCACCGCCGGGTCGACGGCCGAGGTGGCATCGTCCAGTACCAGCAGGCGGGGTCGCCGGATCAGGGCCCGGGCCAGGGCGATGCGCTGGCGTTGCCCGCCCGACAGCGTGGCTCCCCTCTCGCCGACCTTGGTGTTGTAGCCGTCGGGCAGGGCGTCGATGAACTTGTCGGCCTGGGCCAGGCGGGCGGCGTTGGTGATGTCGGCCGAGTCGAAGTCGGCGCTCAGCGTGATGTTGGCGGCGATGGTGTCGTCGAACAGGAACGCCTCCTGGAACACGATGGCCGTCTGATTGGCCACGGCGTCGCGGTCGACGGATTGCAGGTGACTGCCGTCGAGGCTGATGCACCCGATGTCGGGGTCGAACAGGCGGACCAGGAGTTGGGCGATGGTCGACTTGCCCGACCCGGTGGGGCCGACGATGGCCACCGTGGACCCGGCCGGCACGTCGAAGGCGATCGACTCCACCCCCCGCCCCTCGGCCGGGCGGTCGCCGTTGGTTCGGCCCGCAGTGCCGGCCCCTTTGGTCGCATCGGTGCCGGCCCCGTCGGTGGCCGTCCCATCGGCCCGAGCCCCGTCGGTGGACGCCGGATCGGCGGCGGGAGGACCGGTGGTCAGGTCGGCCGACGCGTCGTCGGGATAGGTGTAGGCGATGTCGACGAGCTGGGCCGAGGCCGCGCCGGTGGAGGCGGGTACGGCGGCCCCATAGTTCACCCGGGCTTTCTCCTGGAGCACCGACTCGACCCGGCGCCAGCCGGCCACTGCGGCCGGGAGCTGCAGCAGCAGCCAGGCGAAGACCCGCATGGGCAGCGCCACCAGCCGGAACAGGTAGGCGAAGGTGACGAGGGTGCCGGCCGAGATGACCCCGGCATCGACCCGCCATGCCCCGACGGCCAGCACGGCCAGGGTTCCCAGGCTGGGTAGGGCTTCCATGAGTGGGTCGAAGATGGCTCGTAGCCGACCGACGTCGACCATGCGGTCCCGCAGCTCGTCGGAGCTGGCCCCGAACCGTCCGACCTCGGCGTCCTCCCGACCCAGGGTCTTGACCACCAGGGCGGCGTCGAACGACTCGTGGGCGATCTCGCTGACCTGGGCCCGCAGCCGCTGGGCTTCGGTGGTGACGATGCGCATGCGGCGCTGGAAGGCCAGGTTGGTGAGAGCGATGGCCGGCAGCACGGCGAGGCCGACGGAGGCCAGGAACGGGTCGGTCATCACCAGTAGACCGCCGGTGACGACAAGCATGATGACCACCCCAAGGGCCATGGGCAGGGGAGCGGCGATATTGGACGCCGCCTCGACGTCGGCATTCACGTTGGACAGCAACTGGCCGGTGGGATGGCGGCGATGCCACTCCAGCGGGAGTGTGAGGTAGCGGTCGGTGACCTCGGTCCGGTCCCTGGCCTGAAGACGATATTGGGCCAGGTAGGCGCCGAAACGTCGCAGGGCGATACCGGCGGCCCGGATGCCGGCCACCGCGATGATGGCTCCAGCCGCTGCAGCCTGGGCGGCAAGGGTGAGGTCGCCGCTTTCCACGGCCGGGATGAGCAGATCGTCGGTGACCCAGCCGATGACGAACGACGACGCCACCGTAGCCAGGGCGAACAGCAGGGTGCCGATGCCGCCCAGGGTGAACTCCCGGCGAGCCCGCGTGAGCTGGCGCCAGATCAGGGCCATGCCCTCACCCCGATTGATCTGGGGAGTTCGGGGTGGAGTTGCGAGGTCGGTCACCTACCCAGGCTAGTGGTTGACGCCGTCGGGCTCGGCATCGTTTCCATCGCTGTCCCCGGCAGCGGCTTCGGCCGCCCTCGGCTCGACGGCGCCCGCCTCAAACGTCGGTTGGTCCGGTAGCGTGGTTGTACGAAGGTTTGGCAACTGCCGGGCCGCACAGGCCGGCTGCAGTAGAGATGCAGCCAAGTTCAGGAGCCAGACCAGTGACGAACCATCCCGCCCCGGCGGACGCCCCCGGCGTGTCCACCGATGAGCATGCGGCCGCCGAATCCGCCGGCTTCGCCGAGTCCAGCGAGTCGGCCGGATCCGGGTTTGACGAGTCGGCCGAGTCCACCACGTCCGACCGATTCGCCGATCTCGGACTCCGGCCCGAGCTGCTCGATTCTCTCAGCGACCTCGGCTACTCGAGCCCGACCCCCATCCAGGCCGAGACCATTCCCCATCTGCTGGCCGGCGCCGATGTATTGGGCCAGGCGGCAACCGGCACCGGCAAGACCGCGGCCTTCGCCCTGCCCATCATCAACAACATCGAGCCGGGCCGGCCCGGTTCCCCAGTTGCCCTTGTGGTTGTGCCGACCCGGGAGCTGGCGGTTCAGGTCGGTGAGGCCATCACCGGCTACGGCCGGGGCCGCCGCATCCAGGCTCTCGCTGTCTACGGCGGCGCCGACATTCGGGATCAGATCCGGCGTCTGAAGCGAGGTGTGCATGTCGTGGTGGGCACCCCCGGTCGCACCATCGACCTGATGAAGCGTCGTTCCCTCGATCTCACCGATATCGCCACCGTCGTGCTGGACGAGGCCGATGAGATCCTCGATATGGGATTCGCCGAGGACATCGAAACCATCCTGGACTCCACGCCGCCGACTCGGCAGACCGTCTTGTTCTCGGCCACCATGCCGGCCCGGATCACATCGATCGCCGACCGTCATCAGCGTGACCCGGTCCGTATCAAGGTCGGTCTGGGCAAGGACGCCCCGGCCAACAATCTGGTCCGCCAGACCGTCTACATGGTCCGGCACAAGCACAAAGTGGCCGCCCTGGGTCGTATTCTCGACATCGAAGCTCCCGAGTCGGCTCTGGTGTTCTGCCGTACCCGCAAAGAGGTCGACGAGTTGACGGTGGCCATGAACTCCAGGGGTTATCGGGCCGAGGCACTGCACGGAGGAATGGATCAGACCCAGCGGGATCGGGTCATGGCCCGCCTGCGGGATGGCACCGCCGACCTGTTGTTGGCCACCGACGTCGCCGCCCGGGGTCTCGACGTCGACACCCTGACCCATGTCGTCAACTATGACGTGCCGGCGCAGGCCGAGGGCTATGTGCATCGGATTGGTCGGGTTGGCCGGGCCGGCCGTGAAGGGGTGGCCATCACCCTGGCCGAGCCATCGACCAAGGGTCGGCTTCGCCGCATCGAGCGCCTGGTCGGGCGCAAGCTGGACGTCGCCCCCGTGCCCACGGTGGAGATGCTTCGGTCCCGTCAACTCGAGCTCACCGTGGCCGCCCTGCGGGAGCAGATCGGGACCGACGATCTCGATGACTACCATCATGTCCTTCACCAGCTCTCCGACGTGGCCGAGCTGCGTGACGTTGCCCTGGCCGCGGTCAAACTCGTTCACGAGCACCGCAACCCGGTGGCCAACGAGACCTTCATTCCCGAAACGGTCGAGGAAGGATTCGCACCGAATCGCCGCACCGGCAGGAAGGGCAAGGGTAGGGGCTACGACGACGGCGCCCGGTCCGGAAGCCGGCGTCCTCAGAACCGGCACGGCTCCGATCGGGTTCACGGCCGTTCCCGGCCCGGCCATTCGAACCATGACGACACCGGGTTTGTCTACATCGGCGTCGGTCGCCGAGGCCAGGTTCGCCCCGGTGATGTGGTCGGTGCCATCGCCAACGAGACCCGACTGTCCGGCGGCGACATCGGCCCGATCAGGATCGCCGAGCACTACTCGGTGGTCGGTGTTCCCGAGTCGTCGGTGGGCGACGTCATCGAGGCCATCAACGGCACCGGACTGCGAGGCAAACGGGCCAAGGCCCGTCGCTACGTCGACTGAGTTCCGGGTTTGCCTGGCTCCGAGCGCCGCCTTGTTTCACATAGGCCCGGACCCGGTAGGCGGAACCTGCTGCCGGCGACTGCCTGTTGATGCCGAGTTGCGTGCCGCCCGGACGTTCATCCAAAGGTCACAGCCTGCGCTGGGCGGCGAACATGAGCCCGGCGGCCGCAGCGGCGGCCATGGCCGCCCCGAGCCAGGCGGCTTCGTACGATGCCGACCCGGCAACCAGCCCGAACAACAACGGTCCAGTGGCATTGCCCACGCCCAGTGCTGCGGTGCCGATGCCGGCCGCCGCCCCGGGACGGTGGGGATTGGTGCGGACCAGGGAGAGGAAGAAGATGCCGGTCCAGCCCCAGCCGGCGCTGAAGGCGCCGATGGTGGCGAGGGTGAGAAGTACCGGGTTGCCGGTGCCGCCGAGGGCCATGGTGCCGGCACCGGCGGCCAGCATCACGGCGATCAGCCCGAACAGAGCCCCGCTGGTTTGGTCGGCCCGAAGCCCGGTGCTGACCCGGGTGATGATGCCGGCGATGCTGCCGACGGCGAGCAGGATCCCGGCGCCGGCCGGGCTCACCCCCATCGCCACTGCGCTCTCGGTGATGAAGATCCCGGCTCCCGACGCCGCCGCTGTACCCAGGGCGGCGGCTCCGGCGGCCAGCAGCAGGGCGGTGCGTGGCGGCGGTTGACGGGCCGGGCTCATGCCGGAGGCCCGATCCGATTCGGTGGTGGCGTGTGGGGCCGAGCCGGTGGTCGGGACGACGGGCTGCGGTGGCTTCGGCTTCATCGACAGGCCGGGCAGGAGGAGCAGCACGATGGTCAGTGGAACGACGCCCAGGGCGAAGGCCCAGCGCCATCCAACCGTGAGGGCGATGGTGGGCACGGCCACCCCGGCCAGCAGAGTCGCCGACGGGATCGAGGCCTCCTTGATACCGAAGGCCAGGCCCTGGAGGTGCTCGGGGACAGCTCGGCCGACCAGGATGGCCAGCCCGGGATCGACGAAGGCGATCGAGAGATTGCCGACGCACAGTACAGCCACCAGTAGGGGCCATGAGTCGACGACCAGACCGAGGGCCAGCAGGGTCAGGGCGCTCAGGCCGGCGCCGATGTAGATGCTGCGTTTGGGCCCGATGCGATCGGCGATGCGTCCCCCGAACGGCGCGGTCGAGGCCCCGGTCATGAACCCGATGGTGACGGCGGCACCCAGGGCAGCCTCGGTCAGGTTCAGATCATCGCGGACTTGGACTGCCAGCCCACCGATCATGAAAAACGGTAGGGCGGCCAGCACCAGCGCGCTCAGGATGACCAGCATGGCCGGGATCACCGAGGTCCGGGGCGCAAGGGTTGTGCTGGTCATGGTGGCCCTTGGCGGTTCCGGCCCGGTCGCCGGCGGCATCGGGACACACCGGGAGATGAGTGGCGGAGGTGGACGGGAATCGAACCCGCCTACGATGGATCACACCGTACACCCGCTTTGAAGGCGGGGGAGCCCACCAGGCGCTCGGACACCTCCAGGTAGGAATGTAGCGGGTTTCGCAGGGCGTGGTGTGCGGTCGGATCGCCGCTGCTAACCCAATTGCCAACCTCTCTCTGCGCCGTGGCTGGTCTCAGCGAATCCTTCCCGACCCACAAGTTGAGTTTCTCTACTGCCCGCTTTGCCGCCACCCGATTGGCGAACAGCCGTTACCGTGTCGGTTCTGGATCGACTACCGGTTGGAGTCCTGAAATACGCCGGATCCGATGGCGATAGACATCGGAGATCATCGCCTCGGATGTTCCGGCCCAGTCGGCTATCTCCCAGCTTGAGTGGCCGGCGTCAGCTTGCATGGAGATAGCGGTGTGGCGAAGCTCGTAGGGGCTGATCGAGGGCTCTATGCCGACTGTGGAGCAGTAGAGGCGTAGTGATCGGGCGAGACTGTGGCGGTCAATGGGCGAGCCGACGGCGGTTGTGGCGACCAGGCCCTCATCGACCCAGGCGCTTCGGGCGGCGGCTCGTAGCTCGTTCTGCTCATCTCGCCAGAGCTTGAGCCGGTCGATGGTCTGCTCGTCGACCTTGATGGTTCGGGCCGCCTTCTTCGTCTTTGGAGCTGTGCGCTCGTCATGGCGGTTCATCTGGCCGCTGATGGTTAGCTCGCCCTGGTCGAAGTCGATGTCGATCCAGCGCATTGCCCGAGCCTCGGCAGGGCGCAGCCCGTAGCGGCCGCATAGCTCGATGATGATGAGTCGGCCCCCGGTCGCATGATCGAGAAGCGCTCGTAGCTCGTCGATCGTCAGCGCTCGCCGCTTCTTTGCCTTCTTCTGGCTGGACGGCGTCAACGCCAGATCTGCAACCGCACTACACCGACATGACTATGCTTGAGCGTGGCTCTCAACCTAGACACTTCAGCGAGCGGCGGTGAAGTACGGACCGCTGCGTCCAAGGCCGCCTGAGCATTTCCGATCGCTGCAGTTGTGAGCCATCCTCGGGTGGCCACTCACGACCACTGTGCCTGTCATTATCGGGCAGATCCTGGGCTGGGATCCGCATCTGACCCTGGCTCGCTGTATAGCATCAGTGCTATGCTGTGGGGTGAGGTCGAGCTGGAGCCCGAGGTCAGGGACTGGTATCTCGCCCTCGACGACGAGGACCAGGCCCGTGTGGCGTTCCACATCGACCGACTGGCCCAGGAAGGACCGCTACTTGACGAACCGCACACCAAGCAGCTGGACGGCAAGCTCCGCGAACTCCGGTTCTATCTCGGAGGCCGAGCGACCCGGGTCACATACTGGATCGCTCCTGGCCGACGGATCGTCCTGTTGACGGTCTTCGTCAAGACGAGACGCCAGGAACGACGCGAGATCCGCCGGGCCAGGCTAGCCATGGAGCGCTGTATCGCTGCGAAGCACACCGCTGAGGACGACAATGACTGACCGCAGGAACTGGAACGACATCAAGAAGTCCCGCTCAGATGCGGCGCAGCGAGCATATGACGATGAGGCTCGTATCAGCGAGTTCCGACAGATTGTGTACCGGGTGCGAACCGAGGCCGGGTTGACCCAGGCCGAGCTGGCCGAAAGGATGGGCACGACCCAGTCAGCGATTGCCCGGATGGAGGGTGGTGGCACCCGGCCCAGCTTGGACACCCTGGAGAAACTCGCAGCAGCCGTCGGCCAGGAGCTGGTGGTGGGACTCGGCGAGCGTCTGAGTTCCAATCGCAGCATCGCCAAGCTCGTCCGTGAGGGTCGTGCCGTGGTGCGCAAGGCGGGCTGAGATCCCATGAGGCCTATCGTGAGGCCTGAGCAGGCGACCTCGCACGATTGATGGCGACCAACCCTGGACGGAGAAGCCGCTACTTCAGCGGTCTACCGGCCGCGGACGATCAACCTCGACCGGTCCGGCATGGCCTCACACGC
>JAHEJM010000201.1 GCA_024638815.1 Acidimicrobiales bacterium
CCAATGGCTTGCTGAACCATCCGGCTCTCACTGCTCCGGTTTCGGGGGACACGACGGTGGGATTCGAATTGGATGTGCCGGCCGGGGATTACCGGATCGAGGTGTTCACCAACCCGACCGAAGGGGCCGATCCCTCCGGTCATGGCGAGGGTGAGAGTCTGGTGGCGGCCCAGACGGTGACCCATACCGGTTCGGGTCCGGAATCGTTCGTGCTGGTGGTTCCCGAGGTGTTCACCGGCGATGTGTTGAGCGCCACCGCCACCGAGGATCTGGGTGGCGGCTCGTTCGGGGCCACGTCGGAGTTCTCGGCTGCGGTCACGGTGGTGGCATTCGCCGATCCCGTGGTTGACGCCTCGGTTCGGCGCAGCGATGTGTTGGCCGAAGGTGGGTTGGATCCGGTGTCGGCGGCCATCGGTGGGACAGCCGGATCGGCTCTCACCTTCAATGGTGGGGGTGAGTTGTTGCGGGGTGCGGGGCTGAACGTCACCGACACCGAACTGAGTGTCAGTGCCTGGATCCGTCCCGCCGCCCTCGGCGGCACCGACTATGTGGTGTCCAAGCAGACCTCGGGCGGCGACCCGGTCTATGAACTCGGGGTGGACGGCGCAAGCCAGGCCGTGGCCGCCCTGACCATCGGTGGTGGGCCCATCGTGGTTCAGGGCGGCACGGTCTCGGTCGGCACGTGGCATCATCTGGCCGTCGCCTGGGACGGCGCCACGATTCGGCTCTTCGTGGACGGCTCGGAGGTGGACACTGCACTCGCTTCGGGTTCGTTGGCCACCGAGGTGTCGACCGATGTGATCATCGGTAGCCGCTCCGATGGCACCGGGGGCTTTGATGGTGAGATCGATCATGTCGAGATCGGGCACCTGGCCCTGTCGGCAGGCGACATCTCGGTGGGTTACTCCATGGTGGCCGATCAGGCGCTCACGGTTGCGGTCGGTCAGCAACAGACCGGTGCTCCGGGGCCGTGGACCGTGTCCGGGGTTCAGTCCCGGTCCGGTGGTTTTGCTCTGGCTGCTCCCGAGACGGCGGAATCGGGAGCAGCCGCCTGGGCCGTGGCCACCGGTATCGATGAGCCGGGGGCGGTGTTCGAGACCTGGTGGTGGGTGTCGACCGCCACCGGTGTTGATCTGGCGTCGGGTACTCGGGCCGGCCAGTCGGCGACCGATCAGTTCGATGCCGCCTACATCGGCGCTGACAATTGGGAGCTGCGGCGACGATCAGGTGCTGCGGATTCGGTTGATGGTTCCGGCACCCAGGCTTTGAGCGCCGGTACGTGGGTCGAGGTGGAGCAGTGGACCGATCAGAACGGCAATAGCCGCCTGTTGGTCGACGGGGTCGAGGTGGCTCCGTGGACGGCCCAGGCGGCGCCACCGGCCGCCGGGTCGCTGGGTTTGCGGGTCGGCCGGCTGCCCGGCGGTCAGAGCTGGTACGTCGACGATCCGAGGGCCCGCCGGCTGGTCATGCCCGAACCGACCGCCACTCTCGGACCCCTCGACCGAGACTGACGGCTCCGGGTTCCCTCCCTTTCGAGGCGCCGCGCTCCAGCCCGTACTCATTCGCGAATCCCGGGGCCCGAGTTGTGTACCCACCACCGGCCGTGCGCATCATGACGCATAGGGGCGGGGAGCGGGAGGACCGGCTTGAACGTAGACGTGACAGAAGCCTTCGTTCGATTGGGGGCCGCGCTGGCCATTGGCTTGTTCATCGGTCTCCAGCGCGAGTACTCGAAACACCCCAAAGGCGGTGACCGATTCGCCGGTGCCAGGACCTTCGCCCTCATCGCCCTCGTTGGGGCCTTGGGCGCGTTGGTCGACTCGGTAAGCGGTGGCGGCTTCCTCGTTGTCGGATTGCTCCTGGCGGTCGGCTCGTTCATCCTTGTCGCCTACTACCAGGGCACTCGATCGGGAGAGGTTGGGATGACGACGGAGATGGCGGTGCTCGTCGTATTCGTCACCGGAGCCGCCGCCGGGTACGGGATGGTCCAAGTGGCCGTCGGCGTCGCCGTGGCCACGGCAACAATTCTGGCCATCAAGCCATGGACTCGAAGGTTGGTAGCCTCGATCCACGAGGAGGACATCTCGGCCAGCCTGCAGTTCGCCATTCTCGCAGCACTGGTGTTGCCGCTCCTTCCCGATGAGCCCATCGGCCCCGAACCGTTCAGTGCCGCAACGCCGTTCTCGGTCGGCTTGATGGTCGTCTTCATCTCCGGTCTGTCGTTGGTCGGCTACATCCTGATCCAGGTCGTGGGGGCGAGACGGGGTGTCGGACTGACCGGGATCCTCGGAGGTCTCGTGTCGTCGACCGCCGTCACGCTGACGCTGTCCGAGCGCAGCAAAAACGCCATTGGACTGGGCCGTCCGCTCGCTCTCGGCCTGGTGTTGGCATGGACGATCATGTTTGTACGGGTGCTCATCGAGGTGCAGGCCGTCAACGCCGACCTCCTGGGAGAGGTGATCGTCCCGGTGGGTGCCGCAGTCCTGATTTCAATCGCATGGGCCGCCTTCCTCTATTGGCGAGGGAGGGATGAGGACCGCCTGGAGGCGGATATGGGCAAGTTCTCGAATCCGTTCCGGTTGGGTCCGGCGATCCAGTTCGGGTTGCTCTACGGCGTGATCCTGATCGCATCGAAGGCCGCCTCAATGTACTTGGGTGACCGAGGTGTGTACCTCTCGGCCTTCGTGTCGGGGGTGGCCGACGTCGATGCGATCACGCTCTCGATGGCCAACCTCAGCCGGGGCGATGGTTCCATTGCCGATTCGGTTGCGGGCAAGGCCATCGCCATCGCCGCAGCGACGAACACCCTGGTCAAAGGTGGCATCGTCTGGGCGATCGGGCGAGGGTCGATCAAACCGGCCGTCACCCCGGCCTTCATCGGGTCGGCTGTTGTGTGCGTCGGACTGGCGTTCCTGCTCTGAGTGCGGTTCGCCGGGCTCGAGGTGGCAACTCGATCGACTGACCGGCCCCGGCTACGCTTCGGCGATGGTGCTCGCCCTGCGGTTGGCGTTTCGTGGCCAGACCGTTCCCAGCTATGCCATGGGTGTGGCCATGGTCGTCGGCTCCGGTGTGGTCTTCAGTTTCACCCCGCTGCTCTTTCGCGCCGTCGATCGGGCCACCGACTGGCAGTTCCCCCTCTCCTGCTGATGGCGGAGATCGTGCCGGCCCCGCTCTGGGTCTGGATCTGGCCCGGAGAGGTGCCCCGGCCTCAGACCGTTGTCGGCGGGGCCATCGTGCTGGCCGCCGTGTTCCTTCTGGCCGCGGCCGGACTGCGGGGCCGCCGGTTCTGGCCGGCTCGCCGGTAGCCTTCGGAAGTCGTGGGCACCCCGCTTCCCGGAATCGGCCACCACGCCGAGGTCAATGCCGTCACCCTGGTCGTGACCGACATGGCGGCCTCGTTCCGGTTCTACTCCGACCTCGGATTCGCCATGGCCTACGGAGGACCGAATGCCGACTTCACGTCGCTTCGCGTCGGGGGCAACTTCATCAACCTACAGGTGACCGGCGTCGCTCCGGGCACCGGCTGGGGTCGGTTCATCCTCCACGTCGAGGATCCCGATGCCGTCTATCGCCGGGCCCTCGACACCGGACACCGGCCGTCGACCGAGCCGGCCGACGCCCCTTGGGGGGAACGGTACTTCCACATTCAGGATCCCGACGGGCACGAGCTCAGCTTCGCCCGCCCCCTCGATCGGGACTGAGGTCGGCGGTGCCCTACCAGGAGCCGGACTTCCTCCCCTGGGACGGGCGCAGGGTCCCCCTCACCCTGATCGGGGGCTACCTCGGTGCAGGCAAGACCACCCTGGTCAACGAACTGCTGGCCCGGACGGCCCGTCCCATCGCCGTGCTGGTCAACGACGTCGGTACGGTCAACGTGGATGCCGCCCTGATTCGGCGCCGAGGCGCCGACACCATCGAATTCACCGACGGCTGCGTGTGCTGCAGCCTGAGTGACGGCCTGGGTGCCGCCTTCGACCGGCTCAGGGCTCGACCGGTTCCACCGGAACACGTGGTGCTGGAGCTGAGTGGGGTGGCCGAACCGATCCGGGTCGCTCCCTGGGGCCGCTCGGCCGGGTTCCGCCTCGACGGCATCGTGGTCGTGGTCGACGCCGAGCAGCTGGCGCACCAGCTGGCCGACGATCTTGTGGCCACCGCGGTGACGACCCAGATCACGTCGGCCGATCTCGTCATGGTGTCCAAGGCCGACCTGGTCTCGACATCCCGGCTGGAAACGGTGCGGGCCGTCATCGCTGACCTCGCCACGGGTACGCCGATCGTGACCGCCGACAGCGGCTTCGTCTACGCCGGCCTGCTCGATCTGGGAGGCGGGCGGATGGTGGACGACATCCCGCCCCCGACCCTGTTCGACGTGCACACCGTGACCACCGTGCCGTTTCCGCCCGAGCCCGACGAGCCGTCGCTGCATCGGCTGTTGGACGGCCTCGACGCGGCGGTGGTCAGGGCCAAAGGTGTGGCCGAAGCCGACGACGGTGCCCAGTACCTGGTTCAGGTCGTCGGGCGGCGGCGTTCGGTCGAGGCACTGCCGCCGGCCGAGCGGACATCGCCCACCGAGCTGGTGGTGATCTCGCTCGACGGGTCGGATCGGTCCTCGGTCATTCGTTGACGTCGGCCGCGGCCCCCACGACGTCGACCGCAAACCGGGTGAACTCGGTGAGTTGGTTGCCGAGTTCGCTCAGGGT
>JAHEJM010000202.1 GCA_024638815.1 Acidimicrobiales bacterium
TGACCGCCCGGTCGGCGAGATCCTCCAGCCGTTCGGCAACGGTGCCGTCGGTTCCGGTGTCGGTGCCACCGACCACGATCAGCTGGGCCTCGGTTCCCATGGCCCGCCAACGGCGCTCGACCGAGACCCGGGCTGTGGCGGCTGCGATGGCTGGGGCGGTCATCGTCGTTCAGCTCCCCTGGGAACGGGTGACCGGTGCAACGGTGGTCGATTGCCGGGCCGGTGCGGCCACGGCCGGTAGATCGGCCCGGTCGCCAACGGCGTCGGGCACGATGACGATGATCCGGTGCTGGGTGTCGTCATCCTGCGCCGTCTGCTCGACCGGGTTCCCGTCGGCGGGGCTTGCCGATCCGTCGGCCCAGGCCATGGCCCCGACCAGGGCCAGGCCCAGACCGACGGCGCCGCCGGTCAGCACGATCCGGCTGTTGGCGTCGACCGCTGTCGTCGAACGATTAGTCATCGTCTTCGTGATACGAGCCGTCGTCGTGGTCGTCATCGTCGTCGTGGTCTTCGTACCGGTCGTCGTCATAGTGGTCGTCATCGTCATCGTCATCGTCATCGTCGTCGTCGTACCGGTCGTGGTCGTGGTACGAGTCGTGGTCGTGGTAGGAGTCGTCGTCGTGGTAGGAGTCGTCGTAGCGATCGTCGCGGCCGGGCACGGTGGTGCTCGATCCGCGGTTGGACCTGCTGTCATCGAACGGAATCAGTCGGCCGTTTTCGTCGAGGGTGTACACCTCGGCGTCGGACAGGTCGTCGATGGTGGTGCCGGTGGTCGCGGTGGTGGGGACGGTGGAGCTCGGGTCAGAGTCCGACGAATCGCTCCCTACGAGGCTGCTGGCACCGGCACCCACGGTCAGGAACAGGGCGCTGACGGCTCCGGCCACTGCAAGCGTGACGCCGGCTGCCGTGGCCAGGGATCGTGATCGTTTCATGTGAGGTCTCTCCTTCGTGGCCGTCGATCTCATCGATCGAGGTTGTTGTCTTGTGTGTTCTCACTGTGACCGGACGCACCTGAAGCCAACCTGAAGGAACCGGCGAACCCGGCACCGGACGGCCTGCCGGGCACTGCCACCGGCGCGCTGCACTACGATGAAGTGGTGGATCTTCTCGTGATCCCTCCGGCGAGGTCGCAGCCGGCCAAGGCGGTGCAGGGCCGGATGGAGCGCGATGATCTCTTGTGCCCGCCATCCAAGCAACGGAGTCCCTCGTGAGTAGTGCCGCCTCCCCACCGCCCCTATCCGCCGCCCTGGTCAACTGCTCCCTCAAGGTAGACCGGAGTCGGTCCCACACCGCTCGCTTGATGGAGCGGGTGGGCGGCATCATGGCCGCTGAGGGGGTGTCGGTCGATCACATCCACGCTCTCGAACACACCATCGCCTTCGGGATGGTCGAAGATGCGACCGAACACGGAGCGGCCATCGACGAGTGGCCTGAACTCCACGCCCGAATCATGGACGCCGACATCCTCGTTCTCGGCACACCGATTTGGCTGGGAGTGAAGTCCAGTGTGGCCAATCTCGTCGTCGAGCGACTCTACGCCTCTAGCGGCAGGACCAATGACAAAGGACAGTACCTGTACTACGGCAAGGTGGGGGGTTGTGTCGTCACCGGCAACGAGGACGGGGTCAAGGCCTGTTCGATGGAAACCCTCTACGCACTACAGCACATCGGCTACACCATTCCACCGCAGGCCGACTGCGGTTGGTTGGGTGACATCGGTCCCGGGCCCAGCTATGGGGACACGGTGGACGGTTCCGATCGGCCTGCCGGGTACGACAGTGAGTTCACCAACAAGAACACCACGATCATGACGTGGAACCTGATCCACATGGCCCGGATGCTCAAGCAGGCCGGTGGAATCCCCGTAACCGGCAACACGGCGAAGGGATGGTCCGACGTCACCAATGCCACCCAGTTCGACCCGGATCCGATTTCGGGCTGAGTTCTCCGGCAGCCGTCAGCCGGGCCGGCCCTCCGCCCCAGCTCGTCGTTGGCCGTGCCGGTCGGAATCCGGCACTACGATGAGGAGGTGGACCTCCCCGTCAACCCTCCGGTGAAACCGATGCTGGCCAAGGCGGTGCAGGGCCTGCCCGAGCGGGATGATGTGATCTTCGAACCAAAGTGGGATGGGTTCCGGTGCATCGTGTTCCGCGACCGCGACGAGGTCATCCTGGGCTCACGGAACGAGAAGCCCCTTACCCGCTACTTCCCTGAAATGGTCGAGCCCATCCGTCGTCACCTGCCCGAGCGATGCGTGGTCGACGGTGAGCTGATCGTGGCCACCGGCGACAAGCTTGACTTCGACGGGCTGCAACAGCGCATCCATCCGGCCGAGTCCAGAGTGAACATGTTGGCCGAGAAGACCCCGGCCGCCTTCATCGCCTTCGACCTTCTGGCCCTGGGCGACGAGGATCTACGGGATCAGCCGTTCGCTCGGCGTCGGGCGTTGCTGGAGGAGATCCTGGCCGACACCGAGCCGCCGATCCATCTCACCCCCACCACTACCGATCATGAGGTGGCAGCTCGGTGGTTCACGGTGTTCGAGGGGGCGGGTCTGGACGGGCTGATCGCCAAACCGGCCGACGACCCCTACGTGGAGAACAAGCGGACCCAGCTCAAGGTCAAGCATGTCCGCAGCGCCGACGCCGTGGTCGCCGGCTACCGGTGGCACAAGGACGGCAAGGGTGTCGGCTCGCTTCTACTGGGGCTACACGACGACGAGGGCAATCTGCATCACGTGGGCGTGGCCGCCAGTTTCACGGCCAAACGCCGGGCCGAGCTGGTCGACGAGCTGCAACCTCTCACCGAGGGGGCGCTGGAGGCCCATCCGTGGCGGGCCTGGGCCGACGCCGAGGCCCACGCCGCCGAGGAGGGCCGTATGCCCGGCGCCCCCCACCGCTGGAGCGGCCAGAAGGACCACTCCTGGGTGCCGCTTCGCATCGAGCGCGTGGTGGAGGTCAAGTACGGATCCACCCTCAACGGCCGGTTCCGAGAGGTGACCAAGGTGCTACGGTGGCGACCCGACAAGAAACCCCACCAGTGCGACTTCAGCCAGCTCGCCGAGCCGGAGCCGGTCGGGTTGGGTGTGGTGCTCGATCCCGACGACGGGTGATCCAACCACCCCGGTACAGTCCGTGGCCCCGAGGAACGACAGCGACCGGGGAATCATGCCTCAGACTTCGCCAGTCCCTACATCACTCGCCCCTACTTCCCGGTAGAGGGCGTCGATTGATGCCGCATGTTTGGGCCAGGAAAATGTCGGGGCTTCAACTACGGCATTCTTGCGGAGCTGGAAGGCACGGTGTCGATCGTTGGCCAGCTGTTCGATCGCCTTGGCGATCCCTGTCGACGTTGTGTGGGGGTCGACGACGGGCACTTTGATGCCAATGTCCTCGCTGACGATTTCGCTGCCGCCGTGATGGTCCAGGGTGATCACGGCGAGGCCGCTGGCGATGGCCTCGAGCAGTTGGACTCCGGCGGTGTCACGCAGGCTGGTGAACAGGAATACGTCGGAATCCCGCAGTGCGGCTTGAGCGGTCGGCCAGTCGACCGCCCCCAGGAAAGTGAGACGGTGCGGATCGTCGGAGACCGCTCGGATCCGGTCGGCCCGTTCAGCGAGATCGATGGCTGCGCCGTCGGCGCCGACCACGGTCAGCCGAGCCGGGCATTCGGCGGGTAGCTTGGCGAAGCCGTCGAGTGCCAGTGCCAGCCCTTTTCGGGGGAGGTTGCGTGCCAGCCAGATGACGTGCAGCGGTTCGTTGTCGGGGCGGCGTTCGATGCCCTTGACTATGAGGTCGGGCGGGATGGCCACGTCACGAATGAGTTCGATCCGCTTGGCGCCGATCAACCTGGCCAGATCGTAGGTTTCGTGGTTGGCGGCCAGGATGATCTCGGCGTGTTTGAATGGGCCGCGGATGGTGGGAAGGAGCCTGATGGACTTGACCGAGATCATCGTTCGCAGCCATTCGCTACGCCAGCTCGACCCGAAATACTCCTTGAATGCCGACGGGGCATGCTGAGCGCCCCCAACCGGGCCGAACAGGAAGGGCTTGCCCAGCCGCCACAGTCGGGAGCCGCCCTGTAGCGAGCCCCAGCCGACATGGTGGACGATATCGGCATCGAAGGTGGCGTCGATCTCGCGGGCCGTGTCGAGAGCGTGCCACTGCCAGAGGAGGTAGCGGCCCATATAACCGATCCGGGGAAGCCGCCTGGCCAATGGGTGGTCGCCGAGGACGGTCGACTCGACGTTCATCCCCTGAGCGGTCAGCTCGGCCAAACCGGCGGGCAAATGCTCGGCGCTTCTGGTACTGGTGAGGACATGTATCTCGTGACCGAGGGCGGCGAACTCCTTGACGTAGTTCCAACTGAGTCTGGCTTCGGATCCCCGCACCGGATCGCAGTCGTATGCCGAAAGCAAGAGTTTCATGCAGTTCTCCAAACAAGCCAATCCTGGTGAGATCGATATCCAGAAGCGCAGGGGGCACACAGAACACGTTCGGCGACGTCGTCTCCGTGCTCGGTCACGAACCGCCGGGCGGCCGCCACCCCGTCGGAGGACCCGACCATGGCTTGGCTCCCGCCGATTCTCTGACATCACCGAGGTCGAGCCCGGCAAACGCCTGGATGTCGTCTTGGTCACCCTTGCCGGGCATGGGTCAAGACTATTCGGTTCCGGGCCGTAATACCTCGGAGTGAAATGC
>JAHEJM010000203.1 GCA_024638815.1 Acidimicrobiales bacterium
CGTGACCGGGACGATCGTAGGCCAGCACGGTGCGGCCGGTGGCGGCAGCCAGCCGGGCCGGCAGTGAGCGCCACTGGGCCACCGAACCCAGGCCGTCGTGGAGCACGATGAGGCCGGGCGAGCCGTCGCCCCACTGCCGGGCGTCGAGATCACAGCCGGCGACCCGGAGCCGCCGGGCGACCCCCTCCTCGTCACCGCCCCGGAAGCCTGTGGCAGTATCGACCATGGCCACACGGTACGTCATTCAGTCCGACCTACGCCCGGTCCGAGTCGCCTTGGGCTTCTGGCGGCTGGAGTCGTCAACCGACCGACTCGGTGGCGGGTCCCACCGGCCGTCGAGCCATGGCGGCCTGAACCTCGGATCGAAACGGTTCGATCAACTCGGCGAACCGGTCGCCTCGTGGATCGGCCGATCGCCATACCAGAGCGAGGGTTCGCCCCGGCGGTGCATCGGTGAACGGCACGGCGACCACCCCGGTTCCAGGCCGGGTCTCGACCTCGAGGGCACTGGCCGGAAGCAGGGTGTAGCCCATTCCGGCCGCGACCATCTGGGTCAGGGTGGCCAGGCTGGCGGCGTGAACCTCGTTGCGTTGCCGCTCACCATCACCTGACCCGTCGGCCAGGTCACACACTGCGACGGCATGATCTCGTAGACAGTGGCCCTCCTCCAGCAACAGCATGGACAATCCCCGCAGGATGGCGACATCGACCGATGACTCCCGGGCCAGGCCATCATCGTCGGGCATGGCCAGGAGGAACGGCTCGTCGGCCACAGGTGTCGTGACCATGTCACCGGTGTCATAGGGCACCGCCAGCAGTCCCAGGTCACATTGCCCGTGATCGAGGGCCTCGATCATGGCTTGGCTCTGCATCTCGACGAGCTCCAACCTGATCTCGGACCACCGGCTGCGAATGAGCCGGGTCAAGGCGGGTAGCAGGTAGGGGGCAATGGTTGGTATGGCCGCCACCCGAAGCACGCCTCGGATGGCACCCTGATGGAGGGAGGCCACGTGCACCAACTCCTCGACCGCTCGTAGCACCTGGCGGCTTCGGTCCACCACCTGCGCTCCCACCGGCGTCAGCCGAACACCCCGGCTCGATCGCTCGAACAGTTGGACGCCGAGCCGTCGTTCCAAGGCCTGTATTTGCCCACTCAAGCCGGGCTGGCTCACGAACATGGCCTCGGCCGCGGAAGTGAAATGGCGATGATCGGCCACGGCAACCGCGTACGCCAGCTGACGAAGAGTGGGTAGTTGCATAACTCAAGATTATCGTGATCATCGAACCAATCTGTTTGAGTGTTGATTGAAGACGTAGGAAGGTGGAAACATCGGTTGGACCAGCACGGGCAAATCGTCAGTGTTCGCGGCGACGGCACCGTAGCCGCACCGGCGTCCGGCAATGAAAACCGCGAGGAGAAGACGAATGTCGACCGCACCAGTCATCAACACCGGAATCGGCGAGGCCGACCGACAGGCCATCGCCGAGGGTCTGTCCCGACTGTTGGCCGACTCCTACACCCTTTACCTGAAGACCCACAACTACCACTGGAACGTGGTCGGCCCCATGTTCAACACCCTGCACCTCATGTTCGAGGAGCAGTACACCGAACTTGCCCTGGCCGTCGATCAAATCGCCGAACGCATCCGGGCGCTGGGCGAGCGGGCCCCCGGTAGCTACCGGGAGTTCCTGGAGTTGTCCTCGGTCGAGGAGGAATCCGAACGTCCCGACGCCGAGGAGATGATCCGCCAGCTCGTCATCGGCCAGGAGACAGTGGTACGAACCTCCCGAGAGGTTTTCCCCTCGGTGGAAGCGGCCAACGACGAACCTACGGCCGACCTCCTCACCCAACGCATGCAGGTCCACGAGAAGACGGCGTGGATGCTTCGCAGCCTCCTGGCCTGATGTCCCCTACCTGAGTCCCCATCTCATGGCCTGATCCCCCTCAGGCCGGCTCGATCCCCCTCGAGCCAATGGCCGGTCTTCAATCAAACCCTCCCCCTCGAGCGGAGACCGTGCCCCGAACCGCCAGGTGTCCGCCCGCCTGGCGGTTCGTTCGTTTTGCACCGACCCGGTACACACGGTTGATGTGATCTCCCCGCTGTCACGAACCGCCGGCTCAGAAGCGGTCGGTAACCCCGCCCCGGAAGTCGGTGCCCTTGCGTCGCAGGATCTCCAAACGGCTCCACAGCTCATCCCGGTTTATATACGCCCCACGCAGATGGCGGGCCCCGGTGGAAGGATCAAAGGCCCGGCGAGCGTGCACGATCCGGGCGTTGTCGAAGATCTGACACATGCCGGCCTCGAGCCGGAATGTCAGGTGCATGGCCGGATCAACGGCGATGGCCAGCAGTCCCCGATAGGCACGGTAGAAGTCGGCCATCGTCTCAGGGGCCACATCAACGGGTCCCATCACCGCGGCGTGCAACCGGGTACCGACAACGTCACCGTCGACGTCGAGTTCGATGACGGTTCCCCGGTTGACGAGGTGCCACTGTTCATGGATCTGAGAGAATGTGACGGGGACCGTCGCCAGTAACTCGAATCCATCCGGGTCCTCGGCCCGGAACCGCTCGGTGACCGCGATCGAATCCACGAGCACGCTCTCGCCCCCCTTGGCATCGTTGGCCATGCAGTGCAGGAACTGGATACCGGGCAGGTGGCGCCGGGCCGCCAGGTCGTTGTGGGGCCGCAGCCGGTAGGAGGTGTAGGCCAGGTTTTCGGCCTGAGGCTTCGATCGCACATCCCAGGATCGACCGAAGTGGGTTTCCTCCACGAACCCGATGCGCTCACAGACCGCCAGAACCGAGTTGTCCTCGATGGGCACCCCGGTCACCATGGCGATGCCCACCGTGGCCAGGTTCTCGCACACCGCCAGCAGGCCGTTGTCGGTGGTGGCGAACTGGCCGTAGGGCACGGTGACGTCGGCGACGGTGAGGTCGGATCCGGTCCAGCTGGTGAGGCGGTGCGTGCGGGCCCGTCTGGCCTCGGTCTCCGTGCGGTGCCGATCGAGCCAGCCCCACTGGTAGAACGTGCCGTCGCAGCCCGGACCCGCCTCGGAGGGCCAGGCAAGGCGAAGTCCGCCGGACTCGGCGTCGACGGTCAACGGCACGATGTCGAGTGGGATGTCCAGATAATCGACCATGCGCTCCCAGGCATTGGGGTGAGTGCAGCGTGGGCAGAAGCAGTTCTCCCGCAACCAAAAGTTGTGAAATCGGCCTGTGGTCCCGTCGGGCCAGCTGACGACCACGCTGTCCCCCACCATCTCCGCCTGCGGTGTCGCCGCCACTTCACCTACTGCCATGTTCACCTGCCCTTTGCTCCGGTCTTCGTGTTTGTTCCCGTCCAAGTTGTTCCATTCAGTGGAACGTCCCGTTATTTCAATGGCGATAGCATACACCACCATGGCAGCTTCCGCCCCTAATCGTTCGATCATCAGAGCGTTCGACATCCTGGTCGCCGTTCAGGCCGCAGCCGGCCCGATCGCCCTCAGCGATCTGGCCCGTCGGGTCGGGCTGGCCAAGTCGACCACCTCCCGCCTTGCCGCCACCCTGGTCGAGCTGGGCGCACTGGAGTCGGCCGATTCCGGCTACCGGCTGGGCCCGCTCATCGATGCGCTCCACAATCCGGGGCATGATCAACGGTCGCTGCTTCGGGCTGCAGCCCGACCCCTGCTGCGACGGCTGGTCGACGACATCGGGGAGCATGCCGCATTGACCGTCGTCGACGCCGGCGAAGCACTCTACATCGCCCAGGAGTACGCCACCGCCGCAGTGGATGCCGGCGACTGGGTAGGGGAGCGTCACAAACCCCACGCTGCCGCCTTCGGTCTGGTGCTGATGGCCGGATGGTCCCCGGCCCGTCTCCGTCGCTACCTGAATGAGCCATTGGCCTCCTTCACTCCCGACACCACCGTCGATCCCGATCGCCTGCGGGAGCGGCTGCGGGCCATCGACCAGAGCGGCTTCGCCTGGACGGTGAACGAGTTCGCCGAGGATGTGGCCGGGGTCGCGGCACCGGTGCACAACCCTGACGGCGACGTGGTGGCTTCGCTCGGCGTGTTCGGCCCCAACTACCGGTTCCCGGGACAGCGATCACGGGACGAGGTCGCCACGCTGGTGGTCGAGGCCGCCGACGAGTTGAGCCGCCACGTCGCCTGGGCCTGACCGGCCCGCCGAAGTCCGGCCTTCTGCCCGAACGTTCCCGAATCCTGACGAGGAGTTGAACGACTCAATCCTCAGGGGAACCGAGTGCGATCAACGCTGCATTGACGATGTTGGCAGCCGAGATCCCGGTCAGAGCGTGCAGGTCGTCGATGGTGCCCGACTCGCCGAAGCGGTCGACCCCGAGCGTGTACTGTCGGGTCCCGAGGGCCGAACCGAGCCAGGCGAGGCCGTGACTGGCCCCGTCCTGGACACTGACGATAGGCCAGCAACGCTGCCCGGCCGGCACCAGGCGGTGGAGATGGCTGGGCCGGCGGATCACCGAACCGGCGGCCACTGCGGCCGAGAACCGACCCTGCCAACTTCGATACACCCGGTCCGGACTGGTCAGGTGCACCACGGCCACCGCCACCCCCTCCTCGGTCAACTCGGCCGCGGCGGCACCGGCCTCGGGCACCATGGCCCCGGTCACGACTATTGTCACGCCGGGCCTGGCATCGTCATCGACGTCCG
>JAHEJM010000016.1 GCA_024638815.1 Acidimicrobiales bacterium
CATCCATGATCGGCGGCCCGTACGGCGGTGTCCGGCCGGCTGGTACCGGTGACCTACTGGTACCGTGTCGGAGGTGAAAGCGCTTGAATTCTCGCGAAACGAGCTCCGGTACGCGGCCGCTGCGCTCTCGGGGCGAATTCGGCCCGGTAGCGGCGCCGCCAGTGGGCCGCTCCAACTGATCGAGGGCGAGGACATCGAGCCACCGGGTCCTGGCTGGCGCACGGTCACCACCCGACTGGCCGGAATCTGCGGATCCGATCTCGCCACGGTCGACGGAAAGTCGTCCCGATATTTCGAACCGTGGGTCTCCTTTCCCTTTGTACCCGGCCACGAGGTGGTCGGTCACCTCGATGACGGCCGCCGTGTGGTGCTGGAACCCGTACTGGGCCACGAAGCCCGAGGTTTCACCCCGCCGTTCGAGGGAGCGGCCCCCGGCGACGGTGATGACTACCGCCACCTGGTGGGCGGACCACTGGAGCCCGGCATCCAGACCGGCTACTGCGCCTCGACCGGCGGCGGCTGGTCATCACGATTCGTGGCCCACGAGAGCCAACTCCATGTCGTGCCCGATGAGTTGAGCGACGAGGCGGCGGTGATGGTGGAACCGACGGCGGTCGGCGTGCACGCCGCGCTCAAGGCCAGGGTCGAGTCCGGTGCCACGGTCGCCGTCATCGGCGCCGGGACGATGGGGCTCACCGCCCTCGCCGCTCTGCGACAGTTCACTCCTGTCGGCACCGTCATCATCGGGGCCAAGTACCCGGAGCAGAAGACCATGGCCCGGGAGCTGGGTGCCGATCTGGTGGTGGAGCCGTCCGAACTGCAGCGAGCGGTGCGGAGGGCCACCGGCAGCTTCATGGTGGGAGACGACCTGTCCGGCGGAGCCGACGTGGTGATCGACGCCGTGGGTAGCGCCACCTCCATCGACGCCGCCATCGGCACCGCCCGGCCCCGGGGGCGGGTCGTACTGGTCGGTATGCCGGGCAAGGTCAGCCTTGAACTCACCGCACTGTGGCACCGGGAGACCGAACTGGTCGGAGCCTACACCTACGGGACCGAAGGGCTCCACGACGGATCGACAAGACGGACCTTCGACATGGCCATTGAGTTGGTGGCATCGGCCCGACTGGAGCGGCTGGTCTCGGCCCACTATCGGCTGGAGGACTATGAGGACGCCCTGGCCCATGCCGCCAACGCCGGCCGCCGGGGTGCGGTCAAGATTGTGTTCGATCTGCGATAGCCGATCAAGATCGTATCCCATCTGCGACAGCGATGCCGGTGAGACCGACCTCGGGCACAAATACCAGGGCCGAATTCGGGCCGGCGGTCGAGGGAAACTACAGTTGGGGGCGGAACCCAGCAACAAGGATGACGGCTGATGATTGAACCGCTGACCTCCACCGACACAACGACCCCCTCTCCGGCCTCGGACTCGCCTGAACCCGAGGCCGAGGAGCTGATCGAGGACGAACTCCTGGTGGAAGAGGTGTCGATCGACGGCATGTGCGGCGTCTACTGAGGGTGGCGATGTCGGCCAGTGACCCGGTGGCCGGCGGGCGATGGCGGCTGCATCCCCGAGTCGCCCTGCGACCCGAGCCCTTCGGTGCGCTCGCCTACCACTACGACAGTCGCAAACTGAACTTCCTGCGCTCCCCGGACCTGGTACGAGTTGTGCAGAACCTGGCACACCATCCATCGCCGCGGGCCGCCTTCGATGATGCCGGAGTAGCCGAGCACCGCTGGCCTGCCTTCGCCTCCGCGCTTGCGATCCTGGCTCGGTCGGGATTCATCGAGCCGTCGGAGCCGAACGGCACCACGCTCCAGGACGACATTGACGAAGCCGCTGAAAAGGCGTCGATGACGGCGCCGGTACCATCCCGACCGTGACCGCCCTGACCGAGGAGCTGAAGGGCGGGCTCGACGCACCCATCTGCCTGACCTGGGAGCTGACCTACGCCTGCAATCTGGCCTGTATCCACTGTCTCAGCTCCAGCGGACGAAGAGACCCGGCCGAGTTGTCAACGGGCGAAGCCATGGCCGTCATCGACGAGATGCAGGCGATGCAAGTCTTCTATGTCAACATCGGCGGTGGCGAACCCACCATCCGTCCCGACTTCTTCGACCTGGTGGCCTATGCAACCGAGCAACAGGTCGGGGTGAAGTTCTCGACCAACGGGTCGAGGATCGATGCCGCCACCGCCGAACTGTTGGCCGGTTTCGACTACACCGACATTCAGCTGTCGCTCGACGGGGCCGATGCCGCAACCAACGATGCGGTTCGGGGTCAAGGCTCGTATGCCACCGCTCGCACCGCCATGGACCATTTGGCCGCCGCCGGGTTCGGGCCGTTCAAGATCAGCGTGGTGGTGACCCGGCAAAACGTGGCTCAGGTCGACCAGTTCGAAGCCCTGGTCGACCACTACGGAGCGCAACTCCGGCTGACCCGACTCCGGCCCGCCGGCAGGGGCGCCGACACCTGGCATCAACTCCATCCCACCAACGATCAGCAGCGGGCCCTGTACCACTGGTTGCTGGATCGTCCCGAGGTGTTGACCGGCGATTCCTTTTTCCATCTCAATGCCCTGGGGGAGAGGAACCTGCCCGGACTCAACCTGTGCGGCGCCGGGCGGGTGGTCTGTCTCGTCGACCCGGTCGGCGACGTCTACGCCTGTCCCTTCGTGCTCCACGACGACTTCAGGGCCGGCAACGTCCGGGATCCCGGAGGGTTTGCCGCCGTGTGGCGGACATCGGCGTTGTTCCGGGAGTTCCGGGAACCCCAGTCGGCCGGAGCCTGTGCCGGCTGCGGCCAGTTCGACGCCTGTCAGGGCGGCTGCATGGCGGCCAAGTTCTTCACCGGTCTACCCCTCGACGGCCCCGACCCCGAGTGTGTGAGCGGACATGGTCTCGATGCGCTGGCCGCGGTGACACCGGCAGCCGTGCCCCGATCGACATCCAACCACTCCAAGCCATCGTCGCTCGGATCGACACCGGTGATCGGCTCCGCAGAGTCGACCATCGTGACCCTGGGCCCGACCCGGCACCGATCACCCGCCGGTTGAGACCGAGTGAGTTCGCAGCACTCTCCGGCGTGCCTTGCCGTACGTCGGCGCTAGATTCGGGGCGTGAGCAAGCCCGAGAACAGGCCCGACGAGCCGCCGGCCCGGTCGCCGGCCGACCGGACGGACGACACCGACGACCAACACGACCCCGGGATCGACGGCTTGTCGGTGCTGGGCCACACGGTGCGTCACGCACTCGATCATGTGGAGTGCTTCCCCCGACCCGACGGCTGCATCAGGGTGCGGTTCAAAACCGAGGAGGTGTCGTCGATCTGTCCGGTCACCGGGCAACCCGATCTCTCGTCGGTGGTCGTCGACTACGGCCCCGAGGCCTGGTGCGTCGAATCGAAGTCGTTGAAGCTCTACCTGTGGTCGTTCCGTGACCGGCCGGTCTTCGCCGAGGCCCTGGCCGCCGAGATCGCCAACGAGATACACGCCTCGGCCCGACCCCACTGGGTGAGGGTGGTCGTGACCCAGCGTCCCCGCGGCGGGATCGAGCTGCAGACGACGAGCGAACTCGGCGGGTCGGCTCCTCCGGAAAACCCGACCTCGTAGGTCGGCCTTCCGGGGCCCCGGGCCGGTGGTGTCCAACGACGCGCCCGGTCGGATAGCGTTCCTAGGCGAAAGGGCGGCGAGCGGCGGGCGACCCGACATCCTTGATCCCCTCGGAAAGGAAACATGTCCGGACCAGTACAAGGAATCCTGGCCCAGCTCGGTCCGGATGGTCTGTCGGAGATTGCCAACGGCCTCGGACTCGACCAGTCGACGGCGTCATCCGCCGTCGGTGCCGCCTTGCCGGCCATCATCGCCGGAATGGCTCCCAACACCCGGGACGACCAGGGGGCGGCGTCACTGTCCAATGCCCTCAACCACCACAGTGACTCGATCTTCGGTGACCTCGGCTCATTGATCGCCGCCCCGGTGGGGCCGGAGACGGGGCCAAGATCCAAGCAGAAGCAGGCGCAGGGGGCTGGATCCCGGCAGCCTGGGCTCGGTGCTGGACGACGAGCGAGCCCAGGTCGAACACCAGCAGCCCGGCCTTGGCGGTTTGGCCGTTATCTTGGACGACGTCATCGACGGCCTCGGCGGTCGATGACGCCCGCTCTGGCACTCTCAGGGTGAGCGACCGCCAGGGCGGCCCGAGCGACGTCGATCTTGGGCCTCTCACGTGGCCCCGGGCCGCCGGATGGCTGGAGGGGGGCGCCGACGGGCGCATCGCCACCCTGATCATTCCTCTGGGTGCAACCGAACAGCACGGCCCGCACCTGCCGCTGGAGACCGACACCATCATCGCCACCGCCTGGGCCCGGGCGGTGGCGATGCGGCATCCGGCCCTGGTCGCCCCCACTCTCCCCTACGGCGCTTCCGGTGAGCACCAAAGATTCGCCGGCACGCTCTCCATCGGCCACGAGGTACTGGAGTCGGTGATCATCGAGCTGTGCCGCTCGGCCCGCCACCAGGTACGACGGGTGGTCCTGCTCTCCGGCCACGCCGGCAACCTCGACACGCTGCACACCGTGGCCCGGCGGTTGACTCCGGAGGGTCATCGCGTGATGGCCCTGGTGCCGACGTGGCCCCAACGACCGGGAATCGACGCACACGCCGGTCGCACCGAAACCTCCCTGATGTTGCACCTCCGTCCCGATCTGGTCGACCGATCGCAGCTCGGCCCACCGCTGGGCTCGGCGGCCCACCATCCCGTCGGCGAGGACCGACCGCTGACCGAGACCATGGATCGGCTGCGGAGCGAGGGGGTGATCGGAGTCTCGCCGACAGGCATTCTCGGCGATGTGACCGGCGCAGACGCCGCCGAGGGCCGTGCCCTTTTCGACGAACTGGTGGCGACCACGGTGGCCCGGCTCTCGGCCTGATCGGCCCGGCTCTCGGCCTGATCGGGCCGCCGAACGGTCTGCCGATACGACAGCGTTCCCGACCCGTGGCTACCCTGGAGCCGGTGACAGCCGCCAACAACCCGAGTGTCGACGTCGACTACGGGACCGACACCGTGACCGTGGTCGAGGACCGGGTTGTGGGCCGGCGCCGGGAGGTCGAGTTGGTAGTGGCGGCGCTCCGGGCCGGTCGTCACCTGCTGCTCGAGGGTCCGCCCGGAACCGGCAAGTCGAGCATGCTTCGGGCCATCGCCGAGACGGTGCACCAGCCGCTGGAGTTCGTGGAGGGCAACACCGAGCTGACTCCGAGCCGGCTCGTCGGCTATTTCGATCCGGCCCAGGTGTTGGAGCAGGGATATCGGCCCGAGATCTGGATCGATGGACCCCTACTACGGTCGCTGCGAGATGGATGCCTGCTGTATCTGGAAGAGCTGAACCGGGTTCCGGAGGAGACGCTCAATCTCCTGGTGACCGTCATGTCCGAGCGGGAGCTCACCGTCCCCCGCCTCGGCCGCTTCGAGGCCGATCCATCGTTCCGGATCGTGGCCGCGATGAACCCGTTCGACGCCATCGGAACGGCCCGCTTGTCGGGCGCCATCTACGATCGCATGTGCCGGGTGGCCATGAGCTACCAGTCCGCAGCCGAAGAACGGGGCATCGCCGCCGCCATGGTGCCACACGCCGTCGATCGGACCCACGGCCCGGTCTTGATCGCCGCCGCCGTCGATCTGGTTCGGGCCACACGGGACCACTCCGAGATCAGGATCGGCTCCTCGGTCCGAGGTGCCATCGATCTGCTGTCGCTGGCGGTGGAGCTGAGCGCCCTGCGAGGTCGTGAACTCGATGACTACGACCTCGGTCTGGACGCCGCCACCACTGCGATGTCGGGACGAATCCGGCTGCACGACTCCTCGGCGGCCACCGCCGAGGACGTGATCGCCGAGCTGTGGTCGACCATTCATCCCTCCCACTTCGATCCCGTCCCCACCAACGGCGAGTCGGCGGCCGGCCGATCGGAGGAGGGCGCCACCGGCGGGAGCGGGGGAAAAGTCGCGAGCCGCAGGGCGGCGGAACCGACGGCGAAGAACGGATACTGACCGGCGAGGAGGCCGAGCAAGCCCTGGCCGAGGAGCGCCGGCGCACGGTGTCCCGGCGTGATCTCGAGCGGAAGCCGGGATTCGGTGACGTCTCGCCCGAAGTCGGCGAACTGAGCGAACAGGCCTTCGACCAGCTGTGGGACGACGATCCGGAGGCCGCTCTCGAGCTGTTGGCGGCCATGGCCCAGGCCACCGATGTCGTACTGGCCGGCCTGGCCCGCCGCTTGGCCGGGCGGCTGATCCTGAGCTTCACCACCACCAGCCGATCGAGGGGGCGAGGCACCGGTCGACCGATGACCGTGAGGGCTCGCCAGGATTCGTCCGATCTTGATGTCGACACCAGCCTCGAGGCCCTCATCGGCGCCACGGCTGGCGGGCGCTCGCCGTCGATCGAGGAACTGTCGGCTCGCCAATGGTCCAAGGCGGAGACGGCCATCTGTCTCTTGATCGATCGATCGGGTTCCATGAACGGCGAACGACTGGCCAGCGCTGCTCTGGCCGCCGCCGTCTGCAGCTGGAGAGCACCCGAGGAGTTCTGCGTTCTGGCGTTCGCCGACAAGGTCATCGAAATCAAGGCCCTGGACCAGGCCAGACCGGCCGAGGACACCATCAACGATGTCTTGGCGCTACGGGGCCATGGCACAACCGACATCGCTCTGGCCCTGGGCACTGCGGCGTCGAAGCTGGCCGGGGCCAAAGCCCGTCGCCGAATCACCTTCCTGTTGTCCGATGCCGAATCGACAACCGGCCCCGACCCGGTGGAAGCGGGCCGGGGCCTGGACGAACTCATCGTGATCGCCCCCGAGGACGAAGCGGAACAGGCCGATGCCCTGGCCCGGGCCCTGAGCGCTCGCATGATCACTGTTGCCGGACCGCTCACCGTGGTCGAGGCCATCAACCGTCTCAGCCAGTGAGCACCGAGTCCCCATTGCCGCCATGGACCGTCTTGTCGGCCGAACCCAAGCTGCGGACCCAGCGGCGATTCCGGCATCTGATGGGCGGTACACCTCCCCGGCTCATCTCCGTCAGCGAGCGGGGTGCAGCTGCGGTACGGGGCTGGTTTGCCGGTCATCCCATCGGGGCCAACCGGCGACATCAGGATCTGGCCCGGCGCTTGGTCGAGGCCGGAATGGCCCACATCGATTATGACGCCTCCAGCCCGGTCGACTTCGAGGCGGACCCGGCCGGTAATGACGACGGCGCCGGTACCACCGAACCGGCGTTCAGCGTGGTCATCCCGGTCCGGGACGACGCCGACGGGGTGCGGGCCACCCTCCAATGCCTGCGCAGTGCCCATGGCCGGCGGCCGTTGGCGAAGGTGGTGGTGGTCGATGACGGATCGAGTCCAGCTCTGGAGCCTTCGTTGCTGCTGGAGGCCGGCCCACCCGAGCTCGTGGTTCTCCGCAACGATCGGCCTCGGGGCCCGGCGGCGGCCCGCAACCACGGGGCGGCGATCACCTTCTCCCCGATTGTGGCCTTCATCGATGCCGGTGTGACGTTCGATCCGACCGACTTCACCCGCCTGTTCCGCTGGTGGCCCGAACCGGTGATGGCCGTCGCCCCTCGAGTCCGGTCCCGGCCGGATCCCGGCCTGGTCGCCCGCTACGAGCGGGCTCGCTCCCCGTTGGACATGGGGTCGGTCCCGTCCCTGGTCGGGCCCAAACGGGCCGTACCCTACGTGCCATCGACGTTTCTCGCCGTTCATCGAGCTGCTCTCGCCACCGCGGGGGGATTCGACGAAAGCCTACGCTTCGGTGAGGACGTCGATCTTGTGTGGCGCTTGTCGGATTTGGGTTGGGTGCAGTATCGGGCCGACGTTGCCGTCTGCCATCCACCCCGACCCACCGTCGGACGGTTGATGCGTCAGCGGTTTCAGTACGGCTCGTCGGCCGCGGCACTGGGTCGACGCCACGGTGCCGCTGTGACCCCGTTCCGGCTGCAATGGTCGGCTCTGGGAGCGATACTGACCCTGACCGGCCGGCCGCTGGTAGCAGTGGCCGCGATGGCCGCAACGGCGCTCAGGCTCCGCTCCCGGCTGTCGTCACTCCCCGACCCCGGTGCTATGGCCGCAGTGGTGGTGAGCCGGGCCTGGTGGCACCAGCTGAACGGATTGGCGTCAGCCCTGGCCCGACCCTGGTGGCCGCTGCTCGGACTCGGGGTGCTCTGGCCACCGACTCGGCGCCGATGTACCGCCGTGGCCATGGCGGCCGTGGGCCGACGCCTCGTGGACCGAAACGACACGCCGTCGCCGATTATCGATCTGCCACTGGGCGCACTCGACGATCTGTCCTACGGAGCCGGCGTCTGGGCCGGCGCCGTTCGCTCCGGCACGGCCGTCCCACTGCTACCCGGCCGGCCGGCGACCGGAGATCGGGATACCGCTACTGGGCGATGAACAGGTCCAGAAGTTGGCCGTTGTTCAATACTGTGGCTCCTCGTTCCTGAGCCGACGCGGCCAAGACCGGATCGTCGGTGACCAGAGCGATCGGCCATTGTTCGGGATAGGCGCTGACCAACTCGTCCAGCGCAGCCGCCGGCTCGGTGGGCGGCGTGCTCAGGCGAATTCGCACCGCTTGGGACCGGGGCAACGAGTCATCGTCGCCCATCCGACCGTCGAAGACGACGTCGGGGGCGGCACCACTACTGGCCGACAGGTCGGCGAGGTAGGTGACCAGGGCATCGCGCTGCTGTGCCACCGGAAGGCTGGGCCAGCCCATCTGGGCCACCGAGTCACCATCGACCAGCAGCACGATGTCGGGCGACGACACCACAAACTGGGCCACTGCAATCTCGTCATCGGCGATGTCGGGCGGGACCTCGATCTGGCGACGACCATAGGTCGGCGTCATCGGCCGGTCCTCCTCGGTGTCGAACACGCTGGGAGGGGTCAACCCCATGGTGTCCACCGTGGTGTCCGGGGCGCCGCTGACCGTGACATCGCTCGGGGACGGGCCCTTCTCGAACTCTGCCGCGGCCTGGGAGATGAGATCGCCGATCTCATCGAGTTCATCCCGCTCCCTGGTCTCGTCGGGAGTGGATTCCGGTTGCCAGTCACTGGTGAAGGGCGCGGTCTCGTCTCGAATCCGTCGCTGTTCCATGTCCACCACATCGCTGACCGCGGTGGACTCCTGGTCGATGGCGGCCGCCGGCTCGTCCGACAACGACTCGATGGGGCTGAGGGTATCCAGGTCTGCGTCGAGGCCCAGGTCGTGGTCCGACAGCAACGACGGAGGCCGGAAGTCCATGGAGTCGATGTCATCGACCCCACCACCGACAAGATCCTCATCGGGGGTGAGGAACCCGAATCCATCGCCGGTCCCGGCGGTGTCATCGACATCCTCGTCCAACTCGGCTTCAACCATGTCGTCGATCGGCACCGCCTCAAACGACTCCGGGGTCACGGGCTGGCCCGCATCGGCAAGAACCGATGCCTCGAGCTGCTCGGCCTCGTCAGTTTCGGGACCGGTGACATCGATCGGCTCGGCGTCATCGACGGTCGTGCCGGTGTCGTCAACGACATCGGCCGCCGGGGAATCGGCCAACGCCCCGACCCCGAGCCCACCGGCCTTGGCCGCCGTTTCGGCGCTTTCGGCCCGCTCCTTTGCCTCGGCCGCCTCCTGACGAGCGGCCTCCGCCGCCTCGGTGGCCTCGGTGAAGCTGGCTTCGGCCACCTGCAGGTTGAACCGGAGCTTTGCGTTGTCGCGGTTGAGTTCTTCGATATCGGCCCGGAGCGTGGCGAGTTCGCCCTGGGTCTCCGTCAACTGGCCGTCGGCGCTGCTCTTGGCCGACTCCAGCTCGGTCACTTGTTCGGTCAGTTCGGAGACGGACATCGCCTGTCGCTCCGTCTCCTCCTCCAGTTGCCGTTCGGCCGCCTCAGCCCGCTGCTCGGCCCGGTCGGCCCGGGTCTGGAGCTGATCACGCTCTCGCCGCAGTTCCTTGGCCGCCTCGGTCTCACCAGTGAGGGCCTCGACCCGTTCCAGCAGCGAGCCGCGCTCGGCCGTCAGTTGTTCGGTCGCGGCCTGATTGGTGGCGGCGATGTCGTCCAGCTCCAGCAGGCGGTTGGCCAGCTCCTCCCGCTGACGACGCTCGGCCTGGAGTTCGACCTCCAATGGTCCGAGCTTCCCCTCGAGGGTGTCGATCTTCTCCATCAGCTGTTCGCGAGCCGATGCCGCAGCCGCTGCCTCACCACGGAGTTGCCCCCGTTCCGAGACCAGGTCGTCGCGGGCGGCCATGAGATCGTCCCGCTCCTTGATGAGGGCGTTGATACGGTTCTCGTAGCTTCGATCGGCCTGCTCGATCTCCGACATCCGGGCCACGAGCACATCACGCTCCACCCGCAGCTCGTTCAACGCCTTGCGATCGGCATCGTTTCGATGCCGGATCTCGGCCTGCTCGTCCAACACGTCGGTCAGGCTGCTCTGGAGTTCGATGAGTTGGCTCTGAAGACCATCACGCTCGGCCCGAAGAGTGCCCACCTCGGCTGCGAGCCGCTCGCTGTCGACCTTGAGCGCTTCATACTTGGTGCTGGTGGTCTCGAAAGCCAGTTGGGTGTCGGCCAACCGGGAACTCAGATCGGTTCGCTCCACCTTCAGGCTGTCGGCCTCGGTGGTCGTTTCGCCCAGCTGCTGATCGAGGCTCTCGACCTGGGCGATCATCCGGGCCAGCTCCCGGCTGGTCGCCTCCAACTCCTGGGTCAGCGAGCGGTTGGCCGCCGCCAGTTCCCCGACATCGACCCCCCCGGTCTTCTCGTCGACCTCCCGGAGCCGAGCTGCCAGATCATCACGTTCGGCCTTGATGACCATACGGTCCTCACGGATGTGATTCCGCTCGGCGGTCATGGTCTCGAGCTGGGACTGAGCGACGTTGCGCTCACGCTCCAACTCGTCCCGGTCGGTGGTGAGGCGTTTGAGCTTGTCGTCCAACGAGATGACGCTCACCTGGAGTTCGGAGATCTGGGTATCCACGTGGGACTTGGCCTCCCGCGACGCGGTCAGCTCCCGTTCCAGTTCCACCTGACGACGCAAAGCGTCGGACTGCAGCCGACGGGCTTCCTCCCGTTCGGCCCGGGCCGAGACCAGTTCCTGCTGGGTCATGTTGAGTTCGTGGTGCGCGGCGTCGAGATCGGCGGTAACCACCGCCAGTTCGTCCTCGAGCCGGCTCACCAGGCTGCTGTCCAGTGGATCGAGGTTGATCGAACTCGCCATCACGTTGTCCCGTTCTCCGGCCAACCGGTCGACCAGGCCTCGCAGGCTGCTCAGCTCACTCTCGATGGCGTCGGCTTCCAAGTCCAGTTCGGATACGTCCCCAGCCACGGATCCGACCGACGTGTTGTCGCTGTCGTCGGTGTCGGTGTCGGTGTCGGTGTCGGTGGCCACGCCGTCGTCGGGTTGACCGGACTCCCCGTCGGAAAACGAGACATCGTCGTCGGTACCCAGCAGGTTGGTGTGAAACGAGGTTTGAGGCTGCTCGAATCCGTTCTCGGTCCTACCGAGGGGGTTGAGCGTGGTCAGGACGACGTCCTCGTCGTCGGCCCCGGTCGGGATGTCGACAATCTGGGCGAACTGACCGTGTTCCTCGACATGATCGTCCGAATGATCGGCTTCACGCGACAGGGCCTCGAACTCCGGAGCCCACCCGATGGGTCGGTGCAGCCACAGGTAGCCGGCACGCCCCACATCGGACTCTGTGGCCTGGGCCGCGACCCGGGACCGGAAGTCGGAGTCGTCCTCAATCGCCTGCTGGGCCACCGCTATCGCCCGCCGGGGCAGCCGGGCCAGGTACAGGAAGCTCCTCATATCGCCGGGTGGCTCAATGGGTGGGTCGGCTTCCGCATCCTGACGGGCCACGGCGAAAGCGAGCTCGCACGCTCGCTGCAATAGCGCCTCGGATCCCATGTTTGCCTACTCCTCTTTGACTTGTCGCTGCACGATGGTCGGCCTCGACCGCCCCCTACAGGCGTTGTCAGAATCTGTCATCGTCCGACCACGACCAAAGCCGTAGCCGAACTCGTTGCCTAGCCTATTCCAACTCACGTTACAGATCCATGTCTACGATCGGAAGGGCTTCGTCGGGCGCAGCCACAGATCCGATAGCCAAGGCTAGCGTTCAGCCGGCGCTTCGACGAGGTTATATTGGGCGAGATCACCTACGGCCTCAGCCGGGTGTTGTTGCCGACAGTCGTCGGGTGACGGTTCTCAGCTGAGTCAGGGTGTCGGCCACCGCTCCCTCGTCCAGAGCCTTGAATGCCGACACCAGTCCTGATTCCAGATCGTCGACCACGCCCCCGACCACGAGACCGGCGGCTGCATTCAGGGCCACGATGTCTCGATAGGGTCCGGTGGCGCCCTGTAGAAGGTCCTCGAAAATCCTGACGTTGTCGACCGGTGATCCTCCAGCCAGATCATCGAGCTGCACCATGTCCAGGCCCAGCCGGGCCGGTTGAATGACATCGGTCTCGACCCCACCTGGGGTCACTTCGAACACCACCGACACCCCGGCCGTCGCCAGCTCGTCCAGACCGTCGGCCCCTGCCACCACCCACGACAGCGCCGTGCCCCGTTCGCGCAGTACCTCGGCCATTTGTTTGGCCCGGTCGACCGATGACACGCCGACCACCTGCCGGCTGAGCCGCCCAGGATGAGCCAACGGGCCGAGCACGTTGAACACGGTGGGAATACCAAGCTCGGCTCGAACCGGGCCGGCGAAGCGCATGGCGGGATGGAAGGTGCGGGCGAACGCGAACCCGACCCCGACCTCCGACACGCATTGCTCGAGTTGGTTCGGCGACAGATCGATGGCCACTCCCAGCGCCTCGAGGAAGTCGAACGAGCCTGATGTCGATGACGCCTTGCGGTTCCCGTGCTTGCACACGACGGCGCCGGCGCCGGCCGCCACCAGGCAAGCCATGGTCGAGACGTTGAGGGCGTGGGAACGGCGATGGCTCGAACCGCCGGTGCCGACAATGTCGACGGCCCGATCCGGAACCTTCAGCGGCTCGGCCTCCGACAACATGGCGTCGACGAACCCTGCCATCTCATCGACCGATTCACCCCGGGTTCGGAGCCCGACCAACAACCCGGCGATTTGGGCCGGCGTGGCCAACCCGTGAAGTATCTCGGCCATGACCGCCGCAGACTGTGACCGATTCATGGACCGGCCCGAGGCCACCATCTCGAGCACCGCAGGCCAGCCACCGATTCGTTGGAACTCGGAAGTCATGGGTTCAGTGTTTCACGCCCAAGGCCCACTCGCTACCGTTTCGTCGGACCTTCCCCGCTTGCCGACGCGTGTACGGCGCCATAACGTCCCGTGGTCAACCGGGGCGGGCCGCCCTGCCGTCACGAAAGCCGGGGCGGGCCGCCCTGCCGTCACGAAAGGGAGTCGAGGCTTTCACGGAAGCGTTGGCCATGGTTGTATTCGGCGCCGGCCAGGGTCTCCAGCCATTCGGCGATCTCCTCGAACCCCTCGTCCCGGGCCATACGGGCGAACTCGGGATACAGCTCGGTGTGGTCTCGGGTCTCGCCAGCGATGGCGGATCGTAGGTTCTCCTCGGTGGAGCCCACCGGCTCACCGGTCACGGGATCACCGAGGTCGGCCAGGAAGTCGAGGATGCCGAAAGCATGGCCTGTCTCCCCTTCGGCGATGGAGCGGAATACTGCGGCAACATCCGGGTAGCCCTCGACATCGGCGGTGTGGGCGAAGAACAGGTAGCGACGGTTGGCCTGGGACTCCAGGGCGAACGCCAGCCTGAGGTTCTCCTCGGTCTTCGAGCCTTTGAGCGATGCCACCTCGTGATCCCTTTCTCGCCGCCAACCCGGATAACCCTAACACCGCGGAAGCCATCGGCCCGACAAGGCCGCCGGAGCCATCGGCCCGAAAACACCGCCGGACACAGTCGCCCTGACAGCACCACCGATCCACCCCGTTTCTGGCTGATGGCGGATTCTGGTACCGTTCTACTGTCGGATGAGCTCTTCGGGTGACCGCGGTGACATCGATTCGTCGGTGCCGCTGAGGAAGGTCGGGGCTCCCCAGGACAGGATGCTGGCTAACGGCCAGTCGGGGTGACCCGCAGGAAAGTGCCACAGAAAGCAAACCGCCGATGGGTCGGGTTTCCCCGGCCACAGGCAAGGGTGAAACGGTGCGGTAAGAGCGCACCAGCAGCCGGGGTGACTCGGCTGGCTCGGTAAACCCCATCCGGAGCAAGGCCAAAACGAGACAACGGGTTGTCCGCCTGCTCGGCGACCACCGTCGCCGGGAACGTCTCGGGTGGGCCGCACAGATGGATGGTCACCAAACGGGTTCCGGCAACGGGCCCGGGAACAGAACCCCGCCTACAGATGAGCTCATCCGACACGCTCGCTGCGAAGACCGGGATTGGTCCTCACCGGTCGGACGGCCCTTGCCGACAAGACCACGTATGGACACAACAACCGAATGCCCCTTCTGCGGTCACACCAACTCATTCGGACCAGCCATCGGCTCCGGCCTCGGCCTGAAGGGTGACCTGTCGACGACGACGGTGTGCAGGAATGAGAAATGCCGGCGCCTCTACCGGACGAACCACAGGACCGGCCGTAGTCTACCGATCGTGCACGACACGCCGTCCACCTGAGACGGCGCGCCCCATAGCGGCCGTACGCCGGCGGTGTTGGCCGGGCTGGTGGGCGCACCACGGACCAGTTGGGGGCCGTCGTCGTTTCCGACTCAGTAGGAGAGGCCGGACAAATGCTCGGTGCTGTTGAAAAGATGGAGCGACGGGCCACGGTCGGTCACCGACACCCGGGACAGTGAGGCCTGGGCCACAAAGCATCGCCACGACACCTCGATGCCCACCCCGAGCGCCCAGGCCACGGCGGCCTTGATGGGGGACACATGGGTCACCAGCACCACCTCACCGCCCTTGGCCCACCCCTGATGGTGGTCGAGACAGGCCGAAACCCGAAGGCCGAGTTCGTGCAGTGTCTCACCCCCGGGGGGCCGGAAGTGGGGGTCGGCCCGCCACCGAGCCCAGGTCTCGGCTCCCAGTTCGGCCGGTGCCACCAGGTCGAACTCGCCGTAGTCCAGTTCCATCAGTCGTTCGTCAACCGTGAACGATCGGTTGCCGACGGCGGCGATTCGTTCGGCCGTCTCCCGACACCGCACCAGTGGACTCGACACCACGATGGCATCATCGGGTACGGCGGAGGCCAGCGCATCGGCCTGGGCCGCGCCGGTCGGGTCAAGACCGGGATCGGCCCGGCCCAGCAGCACCCCTCCGGCGTTGGCCTCGGTTCGACCATGTCTGACGATGTGAAATGCCATGGAGACCTCCGCCTCACGTCCGTCGGGTCATGGGCGAAGATAGGCCCGATCGAGGTGGCCTTGAGAAAGCAGGCGCCGCCGATTCTCGGTCCGGTCGAGACCGTAGCGACGATAGGCCCAGACTGCCACCGCTACGGCCACCAGCTCCAGGACGAATCGGAGAGGCACCACCCCGGCCTCGGGAACAGCCTCCGACGCCAGCGACCAGCCGAACGCCGGCCACCAGAACAACTCGGCGTTGTCCCACGATGCGTCGAGGACAAGGTGGAGTAGATGTCCGATCGGAATGGCCAGAAGCCGGCGTCGACGCAGTCGTCGGCCCATCGTGACCAACATGACCGCGGTAAGAACGACAACCGGCGCCGCCAACGTGTGAAGTACGGTGGCTCGGCCGAAGGCCAGATCGAGCAGAGGTAGCAGCGAACCGGCGGCTACAAGTCGATAGTCGACCATAGGGCTGCGAAAGACCTCGGCCACGATGACGGCCGACAACACGGCGAACCATAGGACCATTGTCGGGGCTCAGCGCACAAGCAGGCGCCCGCACTCCTCACAGGTCACGACCGCATCGTCGGGCAACTTGGTCATCTGATCGACGGCCATGGCCGAGAGATGGATATGGCACCCGTCGCAGGCTCCGTTGACCAGCCGGGCCACCGGCACTCCCCCGTATTGGTCCCGCAGTTCGCCGTAGCGGGCCAGCAACACCGGATCGGCATCGGCCGCCAGTGCCGCTCGGCTGGCCTCGGCCGCCTCGATTTCGGCGTCGAGACCTGACAGAGCCTCATCCAACCGATCTCGCAGGCCGGACAGCTCGGACTCGGCGTTACTTCGCTGGTCCTCCAGCGCGGCCCGCTCCCCGTCGATCTCCTCCAGTTGCTCCATGAACTCGAGCTCTCGGTCCTCCACCTCGTCCTGCCTCGTCTTGAGCATGGCCGCCTCGTCCTGAAGGGCCAGTAAATCCTTCGACGCCGTGACCTCACCGCCATACAGCTTGCGGTCGATGCCGGTTCGCTTGTCGGCCAGCAGTGCGGCCTCATCCTCCAGCCGCTTGCGATCACGATCGAGTTCGTGTCGTCGATCGTCGATCGACAGCAGATCGAGGGCCAGGGCGGCCACTGTCTGCTCGGCCTCGGCCACGGTCCGGCGAGCCGGATGATGCTCATGTTGGTGCCGGAGCTGGGTGAGCTGCAGATCGACTGCCTGCACCTTCAGGATCTGTTCATAGGCCGGAGATGCCACACAATCCTCTCGGGAGAATAGACGGGCGACGCCTGGCCGGCCCATCTGGCTTTGAGTGGAACCCGCCCAACCCTAGCACCGCGGGGAAATCACGTGACAGGCCGTCAACGACCCTTCCGACACGGCGAGCCAACCTGGCCGATCATATGGCCGGCGGAATCGAATCAGTCGTTTCCTCGGCCGTTGCCGTTGCCGTTGCCGTTGCCGTTGCCGTTGCCCTCGTTCCCACCGCCCCCGCCGTTGTCGGGCTGTGGTGGCGGTGGCGGTTGGGTGGCGGGCGGAGCGGTCGTGGTGGTCGGGATGGGGGCGATGCAGTCCTTCCGGCCGTCACCGTCGGAGTCGACCAGAATGGTTCCCCTCGACAGGCCCTCGAGGTTGCCGTAGTCGCAGTAGTCGATCTCGCCCTTGACCCGCAGGTACCGGCTGCCGCCGTAGCGGTCGGGCTCGGGGAACGGCAAGGGCTCGAGATCCTCGTGGAGCAGGGCGTTGTAGGCGCCCCAGATCGTGGCCGGCAGCTCACCGCCGAACACCGTGCCCCAGCCCGGCAGCACGATGCGCCGCTTCCGGTCGGGGTCACCGACCCAGACCGCCGTGGTGTAGTACTCGGTGTAGCCGACGAACCAGGCGTCCTCGAAGTCGTTGGTGGTGCCGGTCTTGCCGGCAACGAAGTGGCCGTCGGGCAACCGGGCTCTGGTACCGGTGCCGCTACGGACGTTACTTTCCAGGATCTGGGTGATCATGCGGGCGCTCTGCTGGGATATGGCCCGGGTCCAGTCCGGCCGGTGCTCGTAGATGACATTGCCGTCGCGGTCCTCGACCCGCTCGATGTACCACGCCCGGTTGAGCTTGCCGTCGTTGTCGATGGCGGCGTAGGCGGTGGCCATCTCCATGGGATGAACCTCCTCGGTACCCAGCGGCAGCGACAGGAACAGCCCGGCGTTTTCGGACAATGTGGTGATTCCGAGCCGCTCGGCGGCCTGGGCCACCTTGTCATTACCCGCAACCTGGCCGAGCCGGACGAACGCACAGTTGTTGGACGCCCGGGTCACCGCGGCGATGCTCTGGCGGCCCCGAGGCGAGCCGCCGACCCTGTAGTAACCATTGCGGGCGCTCGAGTCCTTGAATCGGCAGGGACCGTCGGCCCGAACGATGTCGCTGGGGACGTGGCCGGCCTCGAACAGGGCCGCCAACACGTAGGTCTTCATCGACGAGCCGGGCTGTCGCAAACCCTGGGTGGCCAGGTTGAACTTGTCCCGCTCGAACTCGGGCCCGCCGACCAGAGCCCGCACCGCCCCGGTCTTGGAGTCGACGGTGGCGATCGCCGCGGTGTAGCCGGTCTCCTCGTCGAGGTACTCGTCCCGAGTGGCCAGAGCGTGGGCCTGGGACTGGGGATCGAAGGTGGTGTAGATCTTCAGGCCGCCCCGGTAGATGGCGTTGAAGCGGGACTGCTTGTCCCCGCCGAGGATGCTCGGGTCATCGTCCAGGAGTGTGAGCAGGGCCTGCTGAATGAAGTAGTCGGTGGGTTTGGTGTCAAACGGTTCGCGACGTTCGGCCGGCAGTGGAGCCAGTTCGTAGGTGGCGGCCTCCTCCTCGGTCAGGTCACCGGTGTCGACAAGTCGCTGCAATACCACGCTACGGCGAGCCTTGGATTCGGCCGGAAAAAGCGTGGGGTCGTATTGGCTGGGATTGCGGATGACGCCGGCCAGCAACGCCGCCTCGGGCCAGCCCATTTCGGAGGCGCTCTCGTAACCCCAATACGTTTCGGCCGCGGCCTGGACTCCGTAGGCCCCGGACCCGAAATACACGCTGTTGAGGTAGCGCTCCAGGATCTCGTCCTTCGTCATCTGTCGCTCGAGCCGAAGGGCGTAGAACGCCTCGGTGCTCTTCCGGTTGAAGTTCTGCTCGCTGGTCAACAACGACAGCTTCACCAGCTGCTGGGTGATGGTGGAACCACCCTGGGCGATGCCACCGGCGTTCAGGTTCTCCACCAGGGCTCGGAATGTACCCCGCAGGTTGACCCCGTCGTGTTGATAGAAATCGGCATCCTCGACGGCCAGGATGGCGTCGATGACCGGCTGAGGCACGTCGTCGAGCGGAATCGGTTCCCGGTTCTCGGTCTCGGTCAAGAAGGTGAGGAAGCTGCCATCGGAGGCGTACATCGAGGACCGCTCGGCCAGGTCGTTCAACTCCAGGTCAAGAGCGGTGCCTTCATGCGAGGTGGCGATCGTGGCGAACTGGGGAGCTGTTGCCACGACCGTGGTGGAGGCCACAGCAGCCACCGCGATCATGACGATGGCCAGCGACGACAGTCTCTTCAGAACCCGGAAGACGAACACGGATCCAATGATACAAGGACAGACTTGTGGATTTGGGGCACCGGGGCGACCACCGGGGGCCGGGATCAGTCGGCTCGGGCGGCGGCAAACACCGCCTCGGCCGCACCGACGACATCGCCTGACGGGCGAATCGACACGCCGAGGCGAGGAGGTCGACCGTCGAGGTCGAGGCCGCCGACCAGCACGACCGTGACAGTGGATCCGTCGACGTCGAGACTGCCGGCGAATGAGACCCTCCGCTGCGGTTGGCAGGCGTTGGCCGCGGCCTGGGCCACCGCCGTCGCCACATCCGGGCCCCGCCCGGTTCCGATCAGGGTTGCCTGGGCCGAGTCACTGATTCCGACCCCGCCGGTCACACCCGTCTCACGGCCATCGATTCCATCCGATGGGCGAACGGTGACCTCGGCAACAACCGTGCCGCCGTCATTGGCGACCGAAGCGGTGAAGACCGGATCGTTGGACCGCCGCAGCCCGGATCCCAACGGGTCGTTGAGGTTCGATCCCCAACCGAAATCAGCCGAATTCGTACCACCCCGGCCCGCGACCCCATTCGGGGCCAGGGCCGATATGGCGGAAGCCATGGAACGCTCCAGGGCATGGGTTTCGGCCGGCTGGAACCGGCCGGTTCGAACGAAGGCGACCCCCACCGGCCCCTCTGTTCCGGGGAGCCTCACCATCCAGACGTGGTAGTCACCGATGCGGTACTGGTCGGACCAGGTGTTATCGGACTCGGGCCGGACCTGGGACAGACTCCACAACCGACCATGAAGTTCGAACATGGCGCTGCTGTTGGCCGTCCAGCTCGGCGGCAGGTGGGTGACCATGACCGGTTCACCGGCTGCACCGGCCTCGGTGCCGGCGGGCCGGGAAGCAGCCCCCGCCCAAAGGGCGAGCATCGCACCTTCAGCTCGAAACAAGTCGGCGACGGCGGTCAGCGCGGCGCGAAGAATGAACGGCCGTAGCTGCAGTCCACGGGACCGAGCAATCGGGCCGAGAAGCTGATCGAGACCCGTCGGCGCACCGGTGCCCTCGGGAGCCGACGGAGTCTCGAGAATTCGGGCAAGACCGCGACCCAGACCGCTCGGCGGTGCAGGACGTCGAAGTGCGGACTTGGCAGGCGATGGGTTCATGCGGCGGACACCTTGATGGCCGGTGCCAGTGATCGTCACCGCGACACGAGGGCGGCGGGATCCTGGACCGGCGATTCGGTGGACTACAAGGTTACTTCGATTTCGAACAGTTTGTAGAGCCGATTGGCGGGTAATTGTTCAGATTGAGGGCAATTCATTTAGATAGAAACACCCAGAATCTTAGATATGTATTTAGCTGGTTGCCGGTTGGTCGTGTCGCAACCCCTCGCAGCTGTGCTCCTGCCGATGTGTCCGGCTGCATGGCCCGGCACCTGGGCGTCAACCCTCGCAGGAGTCGTTCGGTTCGAACTGCAAGGCCACGCCGGTGCCGGCCGAGAGCAGCTCAACCACTTCTTGCCCGTGGATGGCGATGATCAGCCCGGTAGCGGCGTCGTAGCCTCGCAGAACGGCCACGACATCACCCGATCGGTCGAGCACAGGCCCGCCGGAATAACCGAGTGCGGTCGCTCCATCGAGCAGAACCACCGCGCCGTCGACACCGTACGGTCGACCGCCGACGACGGCGCGAACTCGGGCCTGACGAGCTTCCATCCGTCGACCGCCGGGATAGCCGGCCATCACCACCTCATCGCCGACCTCGGGCCGATCACCGGCTAAGTGCAGGGGCCGTAGCTCCGCGGCCACCTCCTCACCCGCACTTGCCGAAACAGCGAGATCCACTCCGGAATCGGCGGTCATCGGATCTGACAGGAATCGTCGACCGGGAAGATCGACCTTCAGACGACGGTCGGGGCCCAGCAAGTGGGCGTTGGTGACGAGAGCCACCGCCGGCCCGTCCGGATGCCTGACCGCGAAACCGGTACCGACAGCGACCCGATCACACGACCGACCAACCACCCTGACCGTGGCCTGGCGAGCCCGGGACACCACGGCAAGTTCCTCACCGGGACCGAGAACGGATGCCGCGTGCGATTCGATACCGGCCTCCGTCCGTGTCGGCCACCATGCCGGGGCCAACGCAAGCACGACCGCGGCCATGGCAACGGCCGCAAGACGCCGGAGGACGAGAACGGCCACTCGCCTTGTATCCACACCGCCGACCACCACCACCAACGGTAGGGACCCCGTCCCGGGTCCGGTCAGCGGCCGGTAGCTCGGCTCAGAGGTCGCTGATCCGGTTGACCCAGGGGAATTGCGCGCCGCCCGGGAACCAGGTCGCAGTTGCGATCGTCGTATGGTCACTACGATCCGTTCCCCAATACCCGCTCCCCGGATACCCCGATCCGTCCGCACTGGAGTTGACATGAATCGACCCGTACCCGTCGTGCCCCGGCCTCTGCCCAGGTTGGCCATACCGCTCATCCTGTTCATGGCCGGATTCGCCCTTGCCGCCTGCGGCGACGATCAGCCCATCGATGCCGGCGACGACACCGCACTTCCCTCCGACGGCACCGGCACCGACGACAACGATGCGAGCTCCGGAGGCATCATGCCGTCGCTGGCCGGCAACTGGGTGCTGGAGCGGCTGGAAGCGGACGGCCAGATGGTGTCACTGCCGAGGGGTGAGGACGGGAGGGAAATCGCCCCGACCGCGACCATCGAATTGGGCGAGATCCGAGGCGACTCGGGCTGCAACAGCTTCGGAGGTCGTATCGACATCGGTGAGGACGGCTCGGCCACCATCACCGATTTGGCCAACACCGAGATGGCGTGCCTTGGCGAGGGCCTGATGGACTTCGAGCAGGTGTATCTGTCGACACTGCGTTCGGTCATTGGTTGGGAGGCCGATCCTGAAGGGATCGCCCTCGTTACCGACAACGGCCGAATCGACTACCGGCCGGGGCCGACGGTGGAGCCGGCCGCCCTGTTCGACACCCATTGGATGCTCGATTCACTGTACGACGGCGAAGGCGTCGACCGGGCCGTGACGTCCACCGACCAGTCGGCGCCCGAGGCCATCTTGATCCTCTCCGAGACGAGCGCCGAGATCTCCGCACCGGACTGCGATCCGTTCACGGTGACCGTCACCGTCGAACCCGGCCTACAAGGCAACTTCTCGGTCGACGTCGACGAGCTGGCCACGGCGGCCGCCGACTGCACCAATCCCAACGTCGCCTCACTGGTCGAAGGTCTCGGGGTTTCTTCCAGCTACCTGATCGACGACCAGCGGCTGGTCTTCGTCGGCCTCGAGGGTGAGACGATCGGCTTGATCGTCGACGTGGTGGCCGACTGAGCCTCGCCGGCTGAACCTTGGGCTTCGGATCGGGGTAGTGTTCGAAGGGTGAGCACCCTGCAACTGTCCCCCGAGGAACTGGCCCGCTACCTCGACCACACACTGCTGGCCGTCGACGCCACCGACGCCGCCGTGGAGCAGCTCTGTGCCGACGGCGTGGCCTACTCCGTCGCTGCGGTTTGTGTGTCCCCGACGAAGGTGCCGGTGGCGGTCCGGACCGTGGACGGCCGGCTTCCGGTGGCCGCCGTCTGCGGTTTCCCGTCCGGCGCCCACCCTTCGAAGGCCAAGGTCGCCGATGCCACCCACGCCGTCGATGCCGGGGCCTCGGAGATCGACATGGTGGTCAACCTCGGACTGGTGGCCGACGGCCGCTGGGACGAGGTCGAGGCCGACATCGCTGCGGTACGAGCTTCGGTGCCGAGCCCGGCCCTGCTCAAGGTCATCATCGAGTCGGCCATTCTGTCCGACGACCAGATCGTGGAGTGCTGCCGACGGGCCGAGACCGCCGGCGCCGATTACGTCAAGACCTCAACCGGGTTCCACGCTGCAGGCGGGGCCGACGAGCACGCGGTCCGGCTCATGGCCGACACCGTCGGCGGCCGACTCGGGGTGAAGGCCAGCGGGGGGATTCGGACGACCCAGGCTGCGCTGACCATGATCGAGGCCGGGGCCACACGAATCGGTACATCGTCGACGGCCGCGATTCTCTCGGGCTGACCACTCTCACCCCGTGGTCCGGGCCTCCGTGAAGTCCAACTCCGAGGAGAGTGGCGTCAGTCGCGAGCCGACGACGGCTTGAGTTCGAACCCGTAGCGTTGGTCGAGACCGAGATCCCGGGCGATGGCGAGCCCCTCGTCGAGAGTGGCCGGATCGAGCGACTGCAGCGGTCGGCGGAGCGGGCCGGCAGGCAGCCCGAAGGCCGCCATCAACGACTTGACCGCAACCGGGTTGACCTGGGCGTACAGGAAGTGGAGCATCGGCAGGTTGTCGAGCCAGGCTCGGCGGCAGGCCATTGCGTCGCCGTCGCTGCGCCATGGGGTGGAGATGATGGCCATCTCCCGGGGCAGAATGTTGCCCGACATGTTGGCCGTACCGTGACCGCCCAGGGCCATCAGGGGTACCACCAGGCCAAGATTGGGAGAACAACAGCACATGAGCGACAGATCGGGACCGGCGGCGCACAACTGGGCGATCTGGCCCACCCGGGTGGTCGACTCCTTGAGAATGGCCATGTTGGGATGCCGGGCCAGCCGAAGGATGTCGTCGACACTCAGGTCGGTGCCGACCCGGGGTGGGTTGTTGTAGAAGCCGAGCGGGATCGTGCTGGAGTCCGCCACCTCGAGGCAGTAGTCGACGATGGCCTCGGTAGAAGCACAGACATAGGCCGGGGCGGCGATGATGGCGCCGTCGGCACCGGCCTCGGCGGCGTGACGTACGTAGTCGATCGTCCCCTCGGTGTGCTGGCCGGTGCTGCCGTAGTACATCTTCATGTCACCCTGGCGCATTCCCAGCGTCTCGGTGACGATGCGGTGTCGCTCATCGGGGCTGAGCATCGAGACCTCTCCGGTCGAGCCCATGATCAGTACCGCTGACGTACCGTGCTCATGCTGGAACTCGAGCAAGGTCCGAAATGCCTGATGGTCGACCGATCCGTCCTGGTTGAACGGCGTGATGAGGGCGACGAAGGAGCCCTCGATTCGGGGTTTGCTCATGGTGGGGCCTCTCTCGACCATCGACTGTGCTCCATCGATCGCTGCATCTACTACTGTGGCAGCCACGTGGGGTGCCATCGCCGTGGTGTCTCACCGGGACCGACCGGCCGGCCACGGTTCCTGCCAAAACCGTAGTCGAGACCTCCGAGAGCGAAAAACCCATCATGCTTGACGCGAAGACGATCAATCTGTGCCAAGGCCCAAACTTCGCCGCCCTGACCACGCTGTTCGAGGACGGTCAACCCCAGACCCAGATCATGTGGGTCGGTTGCGACGGCGAACACCTGCTGATCAACACCGAGGTACACCGGGCCAAGTTCGCCAACATCGAGCGGGATCCCCGGGTCACGGTGACGGTGTGGGATCACTCCAGCCCCTACTCCTATGTCGAGGTTCGAGGCCGTGTGGTTGACACGGTTCGGGGGGACGAGGCCCGGGCCCACATCGATGCCCTGGCGCAGAAGTACACGGGCGCCGACTACGGCAATCCCATTCGCTCCGAGCGAGTCATTCTGAAGATCGCACCCGAGCGTGAGGTAGTGCACTAGCTCGAACCTGGCGGACGTCACCCAGACCGGGGACCACGGTCGGTCCGGCCCCTTCGAGTTCTGGACCGCTACCGAGGCCGCTCCGGTTGGCCGAGCCAACTGTGAGTCGGCCGGGCCGACTGCAGGCCCTGGTTCCCCCCGAGCAGAGCCGGGGGTTCGATGTCGTCGACCGCGGCGACGGTCAGCACGAACTGCCGGTCCCGACGCCACCAGCCCCGGTAGCGCTCGCCGTCGGTGGCCGACACCCGTAGCCGACACCAGCCGTCGACTCCGGCGTCGGTCGACCACTCAACCTCCACTGTTCGGGTGTCATGGCGCAGGCCGACCTGGCGTACCTTCAACGCCGCCTCCTTGGCCGACCACACCAAGTTGGCCGCAGCATCCCGCTCCTCTCCCACTCGATGGGCTCTTACCCGCTCGACCTCCGCCGGCGTCAGGAAATCGTCGATGAACCGCTCACTCCGTGATTCGACAATCTCCAGATCGATGCCCAAGGTGCCGGAGCGCATGCTCCCGACCGGGCCTACCAGGCACACGGCCCATCCGGCTCGATCGCTGATCGACACATCGGCTGGTGCCGGTTGGCCATCCATCACCAGAAAAGGCGCCCCACTGGGACGGTTGCGGACCTCAATGGTGGCCATCGTCTCGGCCGTGGGAGCGATGTCGAACACTGCGGCAACCGCACGTTTGGCCGCATACCGGCGAGTGAGGAACTCGTCGTAGCGCTTGCGGAAGCGGATCCCGGCCGCGTACTCCCGCTCCCGACGGGACAACCAGTCCGGGTCGACGGGGACCTCATGCTCACCGTGGGCCAACCACTGCATCACGGCCATGGTTGGGCCTCTCACGATCAATACTTGGCCATGCCCCGCTCGAGGGCATCGATGATGTAGGGGCGGAGCTCGGAGGCGGGGATGATACTGTCGACCGAACCCACCCGCTGAGCCCGCTCGATGGTGTGGATGGAGTCGAACTCGTCGGCCACCTCACCCAACTTCTCCGATCGAACCTTGGCCATGGTGTCGGCCAAGGTCGCTTTGGCCACGGCGGCCTCGGTTCCGGCGGCCGAGACCACCGCCTCCCGGGCCGTCTTCACCCGCTCATCGGCGTTCGTTCGCTGTTTCACCTCCCGGGCGAACACGGTGGCCGCCGCCGGCGCCCCACCGATGACCGAGGCGTAGGAACCCTCGACGGCTGCGATCTCCATCGACCCGTTCAGGGCCTTGGAGAACACCACGAAGGCCCCGCCGTGATAGCGGGACACGACGACGAAGACGATGGGACCGTCGAAGTTGGTGACGGCCCTGCCGATTTCTGCTCCGTACTCGAGCTGGCGCCGCCGCATCGACTCGGGCGAGCCGTCGAAGCCGGAGAGGTTGGCCAGCACCACCAGCGGTCGATTGCCGCTGGCCGCATTGATGGCTCGGGCCGTCTTCCGTGACGAGTGGGGAAACAGGGTGCCCGAGGTCCACGCCGGCGGACCGTCGGCGGGCACGAAGCCACGACGCTGGACAGGATGGGATTCCATGCCCAACATACAGACCGGGATCCCGCCGACGGTGGTGTCCCACACAATCGAGGTGTCGCCGTCGCGCAGAATCCTCCATCGCTCCAGCGGCTCACTGTCGCGGTCGGCAACCGCCCCCATCACCGACCGCATGTCGAACGGCAGTTTGCGTTCGGGATTGAGGTCGGACGAGAACAGATCGCCCACGGTTCTGAATGGGGATCCCGCCAGCTCGGCGTGAGGACTCGTGCGCACGTCCCGATCCCGGGGGTCGTTGGTCGGTCGACGACGGGGGAATCGTTCGGTGGGCACAACGTAGGTCAGGTCGTAGTGGCGCAGAAGCAGGGCGCAGGCTTCGGGAAACGAGGCGGCCAGATACTGGGCCTGGCCGTTCGGGCCCATCACCCGGTCAAAGCCACCGATTCCCAGGTTGTTTTCGGCCGACACCGCGCCGGAGAAGTCGAGGGCCTGTTTACCGGTCAGCACCATCGCCGACGACGGAGTCATGATCAGGATGCCCTTAGTATGGGTGAGCATCGTGGCCTCGGCATTCCAGTAGGGCTGGCCGCCGACGTTGATACCGGTGACGATGATATTGATCTCTCCCCCGGCCTGGGTGAACTCGATGAGCCGCCGGAGAGTGAGGGCGATGTAGTCCATGTTCTCGGTACCGGAATCCATGGCGATCAACGCTCCGGACGAGACGGCGAACCACTCCACCGGCAAACGGTGCTCGGCTGCGTAGGCCAGGGCGGCGTTGACCCGGCGACACTCGGGCTCGGCCAGGTTGCCCAATCCCTGTGTGGGATCGGACAGCAACGCCACTCGGGTAACCCCCTCGGGCACCACCGGACTCTCGTTGGTGAGCAGTCCGACCACGATGTGGGCCGTGTTCCGGCCCGGCGGCCTGTCAACCGGCACCAGGCGGTCGTCGCGGCCGAACTCGGTGTCGTGGTCGGGATCGAGATCGAGTTCAACCCACGAACCGGCGGGCAGACCGCCGGCACCGTCGGATTGGGTGAACATCCGCACGATCTCGAACGGATAGGGGGAGCCGAATCGGGCCGCCGTCAGCACCTTCTGGTGGTAGGGCGAGAGTGGCCGTATGGGTTGATCGCCCGGGGTTTGCTCCCTGACCATGATCTGGCCACCGATCGATTCGAGATGCAGCACGGTCTCCCGCAGCCCGTCGTCGCCGCCCCGTGGCGACGAGTCGGGAATCCTGACCTTGACCACCACCTTCTCCAGGCCGACCCGGACCGCATACGGCTCCAATCGTCTGGCGAGCCGTTGCATGTGCTCCAGGGGTACGTCCAGAGGGACACGGATGTCGAGCACGAGACGGTTGGCCACCGGCCGATCCCTGGGGGCATAGCGGGACAGTTCCGCCCGCATGGAGAACATGGCCTGAAAAGCCGTGCGTTCCAGTCTGGGGTAGCTGACTTCGCCGGTTTCGTCGTCGCGGACCGGAGCCAGGTCACGGATCTCGGCCAGGGCGAACAGCCGCTTGTCGGCCGGGTTGTCCTTGGCCACGCCGACGAAGAGGTAGACGTCCTCCGGTGTCGGTCGCCGGTCGAGGTCGAAATTGCGGAGCCGCCAGAGCTCCAGCCGTTCGGCCAGCATGGGGTGAAGATTGCGATACAGCTCCTCCTCGTGCCACCCACCATGATCATCGGGGGCGAATGTCAGCTGTTGAGACCTGAGGTGCTCCTCGACCCGTTCGTCGTCGCTGCCATCGTGGGTGATGGTGAGGTCGAGCCGGGTCACCGGTCGCCCGAAGTCGCTCTCCGCCAGCAGCTCACTCATCGAGCGGGAGGTGACGGCGACGTCGGGGCATGTGCCGGGGCACCACATGACCAGATCGATGATGATCGAGGAGTCGGACGGCACGGACTCGAGTCGGCGGCCAAGCAGCGGGGCCACATCCGGCAGTTCGTCGACCGTGAGATAGGCCACCAACAGATGCGTGGCGCTGTCGTCGAGGTCCACGCTGGCGGTCCGAAGGGGTTCCGTGCTCCCTTGCCGAGCGATCTCGCCGACATGGATGTCACCCAACTCCCGAACCCGGTAGTAGCGCCGGACGTAGACCTCCAGGACCACCTCTCGGCGTCTGGGAGCCAGATCATCGTCGATGCGGTACGCCGACAGGAGAAGTGAGCGGACGGGGTCGGGACACCACACCAGCCGGTCCATGCGTTCGTCACGGTCGGCCCGATCCGGATCGGCGGCCAGCTGCTCGATGTGCTCGGCCATTTCGGCCCGCAGCTCGGCTGCCGCCGCCTGCATCGGTGGCTCGTCGAAGAAGTGAAACCGCACGTCGCGGGCCAGATCGGCGATGGCCTGAACCTGGGCCTGGACGGCCTGGGCCAGCCGGTCGAGCCGGCGACGGTCCTGGACGTCGACCACCGAAAGCAGCCGATCCCGGTTGGCCGCCCGCCGTTCCAGTATGGCGACGATCACCGGTGCCAGCTCCGGCAGGCGGGCGAAGGACCGGAACATCCGCATGAGGGCGGTTCGCAGCGCCGGCGTGTCGTCGAGATCGGTCACCCCGTAGCGGGCCAGGGCGTCCTGCAGCCGGTCGCGATAGCCGGGCGACAGTCCGGCCCGCTCCGCATCCAGCCACTGGAGGAAGGCGACGAGGAACTGCTGGGTGTTCTCGGCGGACTCGATCACGTCGCCGACGACCGGGTCGGCATCGGCCTCGGTCGAAGGGCGATAGAGCGCAGCCAGATCGGAGTACACGTCGAGCAACCCGTTCTCACAGTCGAGAAGCGACTCGTCGTCGGGCTCGGCGATCTCGGCCAGGCGCCGCTGCTGGGTCAACAATCGGTGGAGAGCGGACGAAGACAGGTCGAATCCAAGTAGGTAGTCGCCAAGAGGACCGTAGACCCGGTGACAGGGCTTGACCGTGAAGTCGATCGTGGCTTCCAGGCCGTCGAGGTCCACAGGCCGGCCGGCACGACCGGCCGTCCGCCCCTCGGATCCCCCCGACGGTCGGATGCGCAGCAGTGGCGCCCCCCGCTCGATCTGCACATTGGGGCTGATGTCGACCGACACGATCTCCCCATCGAACGGCGCTCTGACCGTGGTCTCCATCTTCATCGACTCGAGCACCGCGATCGGATCCCCGGCTTCCACCCGATGACCCGGGGTCACCGGACAGGACACCACGAGCGCCGGCCAACCGGCCCGAACCACGGTCCCGTCCTCCCGGCTGAACCGGTGGGCTTCGGCATCCATCTCGATGCGGAGCCCGGACGCAGTGGGAGTGACCACGGCACGATGGCGGCGGCCACCACAGCTGACCCGTCGCTCGAAGCGATCGAGCATGTCGACAGTGACGTCGGCGACAGTGGATCCGCTTCGGATCGAGTAGGCGTTGGCCGCCACCTGATCGACACTGAGTTCGTAGTTCACACCGTGGTAGCCCAGCTCGATGTGGGCCCCAACGTCCTCGGGCTGTTCCGGCCGCCCCTGGGCGGCGGCGGCAAAGAAGGCGGCCTCGACCAACGCACGGTCGGCGGCATAGGCCTCCACGGCGGCCAGGAGGAGCGCGACCGGGCTCGGATCGGCCCGGAGTTCGGAGATGTCGAGCATGTCGACCCAACCCTCATCACCGATACCTTCGACGACCTCAGGACGGCGCAGCAGCCTGACCAGTAGTGTCCGGTTGGTCGAGGCCCCGTCGACGACGATCGAGGTCCGTTCCAGCGCCCGCACCATTCGATCCAGCGCGGTTCGCCGATCCGGGCCCCAGGCTGTCACGACCGCCAAAAGGGGATCCGAGGCATCAACCGGATCGCCGACCCGGCGGTTGGCGTCGACCCGTACCCCGGTGCCCACCGGGAAGGACAGCAGGGCAACCCGACCGGCCGACGCGGTCGATCCCTCGTGGGGATCGACGGTGGTCAGGCGGGCTTCGACGGCGACCCCTTCGGGTTCCGCCATAGATTCCGGCAGGGACTCGCCCCTGGTCAACCGGAGCCGTAGGCCGATCACCCCGGTGCCTGTACGTTCCTCGAAGGTGGCATGATCGGGTAGGGCCACGATGTCGACACCCAGCAGTGTCAATCCGCCGGCCGCCCCGTCGCCGTCGGACTCGGCATCGGCCACGAATTGGAACTGGGCCTCTCCTCGAATTCCCAATGATCGGGTCAGTTGCCGGGCCACCCGTTGGGCCTGCTCGGTTACCGCCGACGGCACGGTGGTGCAAGGGCTTTCGCCAACCAGGAGTGTGCCGTTCCGGTGAGCACTCACATCTCGACAACCAAGCGTCCATACCGCGCCGAGGTCATCGGTCAGAATCGGAACGTCGAGTCTGCGTCGACCGGAGCGACGGTCGGGTTGATCGGCGTCGGCAAACGCCACACCGGAGGCCGCAGCCACCGCCGCCAGTTGGCTCCGATCGGCCACGGTTCGGGCAACGTCGGCGCCGGAGCCGACGATCCCGATGCCCCCCTGTTCGCACGCCTCGAGCAGCGCAGTGCGGTCAGGGCACGCCCCCAGCCAGAGCGTGTCGATCCGGGCTCGCTGAAGTCGACCGACGATGTCGTCCACCGACCACTTCCGAGACTCGGCAAGCTGAATGACCTCGTCGGCCTCACGCCCGTACCAGGGCCGCAGCTCACGATCCCGGTGGATCAGGATCGTGGTGATCCGTGACCCGTCTCCGGCAGCGTTGAGCGAACCGACGGCATACAGAATTCGTACCGCCGATTCACCGGTGGCGACGACTCCAAGCCGCCTCAACTCAGTCACGGTTCAGTCGCTGTAAACCGAGGACAGCTCGGTTGCGATGTCATCGGGAATAGGCGTCGGCAGCTGGATCGTCCGATAGTCCTCCAAGACCAGGATGACGTTGCCGTCACCGTCGATCACCGTGCACGTATACCTGTCGTCCCCGACCGGTTCGGCCACGGCCCAGCGGGGCTGATCGTCGGTTCTCCGATCGGACCGGCCCATGAGCCGAACCCGCCCGATATGGCTTGGCAGTCCGAGCTGGCCATGGCTGCCGGCCAGCCACAACCCGGCGGTCTGGAAACAGAGCTCGATCAGACGGGGGGCGATGACCAGCGTTTGATCGGCCGGGATGTGGTTCGGGGGCAGGGGTTGGGTCAGCGCGGCCACCGAGGTGCCGTCGTCCCGCCATGCCCGCTCCACCACCTGGTAGGCCGGACCGTGGAAGTAGAACGAGTACACACCGTCGGCGTCGAGCGCGGCACCTGGCGGATCACCGGGCACCGCACGTTCCTCGCCCCGGGGCGATCGTGATGCCAGCCGGACCGTGCCGGTGAAGTGCACAGTCCGCTGGGGCTGATCCTGACCGGGCAGCTTCCGTTCCGCCACCAGGCGGCACCGGGCCACCAACTGCTTGCCATCGGGTTGGACCAGGGCTGTCACGGTGAGCGATCGAGGTTCATCCCGGTAGAACTTCAACGGGGCGGCGAAGCTGACGTCCTCGACGGCGATCACCTGGTAGCCGGGGGCGACCAGGCGGGCCGTCTCGGCGAAGGCCTCGAGGCCCATGACCCCGGGCAGCACGGGTGTCCCGTCGATGCGATGGTCGTCGAGGAATGGTTGTGCCGACGGGTCAAGACTGGTCTCGACCACCACTCCGTCGTGAACACTCAGGCGGGCCGAGCCCACCATGGGACCGGCGGCTTCGCCCATCAGGGCATCGCTGTCGACACCTCCGGTGTCATGGTATTCGGCAGCCATCATTCCCAGGGTTCCGGCCACCACGACCTCACCTCGGTACCGGCTGCCGGTCAGCTCCCGTCGGATCCAGGCCACGCCCGCTTCCGGCGGCAGCATTTGGACCCCGGCCATCTCCATGATCTTGGGGATTGACCCCCGGGTGGCCATACCGATGCCACCCCAGGCCGTCCAGTCAAGGGCAATGGCCCGGGTGTCGGGCCGGCTGCGGCGCAGGTTGGACGTGATCTTGCACAACAGGTCGTTTGCGGCCGAGTAGTCGGTCTGTCCCTGGTTGCCGAATCGACCGGCCACCGATGAGAACACCACGGTGGCACCGATCGGCAGATGTCGGGCAGCATGGAAGACGTTGAACCAGCCATCGGCCTTTACGTCGAACACCAGGTCGTACTCGCGACGCTCTTTGTCGGGCAGGTTGCGGCTGATCTCGAGACCGGCGGCGTGCAACAGCACATCGATGCGGCCGCTGGTCTCGGCGACGTTGGCCAGCGCCTCGGCTACGGCCTCGGCATCGGTCAGATCCACCGAGTGATAATGGACGGTACCTCCGGCCGCCTCCACCGACTGGACTGCGGCCAGGGCGGCATCGAGGCGTTCGTATCTCGACAAGTCCCGTTCGATGGCCACCGGGGTCGGTCGGTCCCCGGCCGCCTTCATGCGCTCGGCGATGGTGGCCTTGAGACCGTCCCGGTCGTGGCGGAACGCCTGCAGGTCGGGATCGTCGGCATCGGGGGTTGGGGTGAGATCAAGCAGGTGGAACACCCCGCCCGAGGCCGCCGCCAGATCGGCGGTGATGGCCGACACGATGCTGCCGGCGGCGCCGGTGACGAGAAACACGGAGTCGGAGTCGAACTCCATGCCGGCGCCCTGGGGCGGTTCACCGTCTTCGTCCCGATCGGGGAACGGCGTCTCGCGTAGAGCGACACCGGTCCGTTGATCACCGACCCGCCCCACCTCGACGCAGCCAGGATCGTGCAACGTCTCCTCGAGGAGCACGGAGGCAACCGCTTCCGGCTCGGCGTCGTCGGTGACATCGACCGCCTTGACCAGCGAATCGGGCCGCTCCTTCTTGTACGACTTGGTGAAGCCGACCACGGCCCCGCCCAGCGGGTTGGTGGCACCGTCATCGTCGTAGCCGTGATAGCCGCCCAGGCGTACCCCGGAGACCAGGAACGGCTCGGCCTCATAGCCGGCCCGCATGGTCTCGTACAGGTTCTTGACCCGCCGGCGCAGGGCCTCCCGCCAAGTCCCGAGATCGAACTCGGTCAGATCACCCTCGGGGTCGACTCCGGCCAGCCAGTAGACGCCGGTGATGGGGCCGTCGCCCTGCCACGATTCGAGCTGGGACAACAGGGTGTCGGTCTCGACCGCCGGTTCCAGCGCGAGCACGGTGGCTCCGGCCCGCTCCAGGTGTTCAACCAGTACCGAGCCGACGCCACCCTCGTCCATCATGACCACGACCCGGGCACCGTCGAGGTCGACACCGGTGGGGACGCAGACCTCGATCGACGGGCGAATCACCGACACCGGCAGCCGTCGGGGAAGGGCGTCGACGGCGTCGAAATCGCCGGCAACCAGGTCGGGGGCCTCCGGCGGTGGGGCCGAATCGGTGTCGCCGGCCTCGGCCGTCACTGTGGCCGTGGGCCCGGCATCGACTATTCCGGCTCGATCACGGATCCAGCCGGCCACATGATTCAACGTGGGGAAATCACGCAACTGCAGACTGTCGTCACGCTCAACCCCATAACGTTCACGAACGGCGGCGAACACCTCGGCCTGCTTCACCGTGTCAACACCCAGATCCGCCTCCAGATCCAACTCCGGATCCAACAACTCCATCGGATATCCGGTCATCTCCGCCACCACACCGGTCACGGCGGCCAGGACCGGATCGCCTGAACCGTCCCCTCCGATATCGGTGGCGGGCGCCGCGGTCGAGGTTGCCGCCGCGGTGCCGGTACCGTCGGTCGATGGGGCCGCTCCAAGGCCGGCCCGATCACGAATCCAGCCGGCCACATGGTTCAAGGTGGGGAAATCACGCAACTGCAGACTGTCGTCACGCTCAACCCCATAGTGGTCACGAACGGCGGCAAACACTTCGGCCTGCTTCACCGTGTCAACACCCAGATCCGCCTCCAGATCCAACTCCGGATCCAACAACTCCACCGGATAACCCGTCATCCCGGCCACCACATCGGTCACCGTGGCCAACACGTCATCACCGGCGACATCCCCCGCCCCTGCAGGAGCGGCGGTGCCGACGGTCGGGGCCGATACCGACGGGGAGGTTGCAGCCATTGCCGCCGGCTGAGGCGCCGCCGGAACCGGCGCCGGACCCAGTCCGGCCTTGTCCCGGATCCAGCCGGCCACATGGTTCAAGGTGGGGAAATCACGCAACTGCAGACTGTCGTCACGCTCAACCCCATAGTGGTCACGAACGGCGGCAAACACTTCGGCCTGCTTCACCGTGTCAACACCCAGATCCGCCTCCAGATCCAACTCCGGATCCAACAACTCCACCGGATAACCCGTCATCCCGGCCACCACATCGGTCACCGTGGCCAAAACGTCATCACCGGCGACATCCGCGGCCGGGACCGCAGGCGACGGTGCAACCGATGGTGCCACCGCAGGGGCGGCAACGGCGTCGGCAGCGGCCGGCGCCGATGGCGCCTCACCAAGACCACCATGGTCCCGAACCCAGCCCGAGACATGGCGCAGCGTCGGGAAATCACGCAACTGCAGATTCTCGTCACGCTCCAACCCGAACTGCTCACGAACGGCGGCAAACACCTCGGCCTGCTTCACCGTGTCAACACCCAGATCCGCCTCCAGATCCAAATCCGGATCCAACAGATCCGTCGGATACCCCGTCATACCCGCCACCACATCGGTGATCGTCGACAACACATCGTCGACAACCGGGGCCGGAGCCTGAGCGGCTGGAGCGGGGGCAGGGGCAGGGGTTACATCAGGGGCAGGGGCAGGGGCAGGGGTGACGTCGGGGGCAGGGGCAGGGGCCGGCGCAGTTACCGGGGCTGCCGTCGGGATCATCGATTCGGCCGCAGGAGCAAGCCGGTCGGCATAGGGCACACGGACCACGATTTCCTTGGGCGGCGCTCCGTTTCCTATGTCGACCAGGCGGAGCCGACGATGGTCGACCTCGACCTGGGCTCCGCTGTGGCCGGCCAGGCGATCGAGCCATTGTTGCCACGCCTCGGGATCGACGATGCGGGACCGGTAGCCCAACTGGTCCGGCGTCCGCCGCTGGCCGTCGGGCATGGGTGTCCACCGGCACAGCGACAGGGCGATCTGTGACCCGAAACCGGCGGCCAGCCGGAGGGCATAACGCACCGGGTACGAACCCCCGGTGGACAGGTTGAGGGCGCCGAGTTCGGGGTCGGGCTCGCGGTAGTTGGGCACGGCGGGCACGAGCCCGGTTTCCAGCGCCTTGACCGCCACCACGTCCTCGATTCCGGCTCCCATGGCATGGCCGGTCATTCCCTTGGTGTTGGTGATGACGATCCGGTCGGCACCGGGGCCGAAGACACGTCGGAGGGCGAAGATCTCGGCCGCCGCCGAGCCGCCCCGGGCCGGAGTGTAGGTCTCGTGGGACACGAACATGGTTTCGGGTGCCATCTCGTTGCGATCGATACCCCGAGCCTCGACCTCAGCCACAAGGGCCTCCATGGCGGCGGCGACATGGTCGACATTCAGCCGGGTGCCGTGAAAGGCCGAGTTAGAGGTGATCGAGCCCAGCACCTCGCAGATGGGCTGGATGCCCCGCTCGGCCGCGGCGTCGGCCGATTCCACCACCAGGGCGGCCGCCCCCATGCCCAAGATCATGCCGTGCCGACGCCGGTCGAACGGGGTGGCGGCCTCGGTCACATCCTCGTCGGTGGCTGCAGCCCCCGACGCCAGGAACCCGGCCCCGATCCAGGGCAGCAGGGAATCGTTGGTGACATCGTCGGCCGAAATGACGATCACCCGGCGACAGCGTCCGGCCTGAATCCAGTCCTCGGCCAGCGCAACGGCCTGGGTGGTTGACGAACAGGCGGCATTGACCTGGGTGTTGGGGCCGCGGGCACCGATCAGCTCGGCGAATTGGGAGTGGCCCATCGACAGCACCCGGAACAAGAAGCGACGATCGAAGGTGTAGGGATAGTCCTCAAGCTCCTGACGCACCTCGGCGATCAGCCGATCGACCTCGGCCCCGGCCGCCTCGCCGGCGCCGTCACCCATGGTGGCCTTGACCCCCTCCAGCGCCAGCAGTTGCTCCCGGCGAGCCCGGTCGTCGGCGTAGGCCTGGATCTCCTCGGCAAACCGGGCGTAGCCGGGGAAGGCGGAACCGAAGATGACGCCGGTGTCGTCCCGCAGCTCCTCCGGCAGCTCCCAACGGTCGGGAAGCAGGCTGCCGATGGTGGTGGTCTTATACCCGAGGGCCAGGGGAATGCCGGCGTCTCGCAGTGCATCCAGGCCGGCTCCGATGGCCAGCCTGGTGGTGTCGTCCAGCGCCTCGTCTCGGGCCTGGTCGACGGCGAACTCGGCCACCACGTCGATGGGGGCCCGGCTGCCGGCCAGCTTGATGACATCGGCCGGATCGTCGATGGTCTCGAAATTGGCGCCACCGTCATCACTCTTGACCAACCGGCGAATGTGCATGTCGGCCATTTTCCGGCGAGCGTCGTCCGAGAGATTGGTGATGAACTGTTGTCCGTCGAGGATGCGGGCGATGTTGTCGTCGTCGAACACCCGCTCTACACCGGGCAGCCCGAGGGCGGCTCCGGTGATGACCACCGGTTCGGCCAGCGGTCCCCGCTGCGGCGAGGGCTCCCGATCGGATTGGGGTGAGGGCACGAGTTCGAGCGCCGGAGGGGCGGATGGTGCGGCGGCAGTCAGGGCCGGGGCGTCGGGCACGCCATAGATTCTCAGACCGTCCTCGATGACCCCGGCGAAGAGGCGCCCCAGTTGCATAATGCGGTCATCCACCGGCCCTTCGGACACCGAAGAGGCCGCCATCGTCGGTGCCGACACCGGCGCCGGAGCGGAGACACGAGCCGGCGCAGCGGTCGGTGCCGCCGGGGCCTTCTCCTCGAGCCCGACACCGGACGCCCACAGGCCGCACAACGCCTGGTTCACCGAGGCCACGTCACCCACCTTGGGGTGGTTGGTGTACAGAGCAAGGACATCGTCCCGATCACCGAGCACATCCTCGACGAAGCCATGCAGGGCCCTCTTCGGGCCGACTTCGACGAAGACCCTGGCACCGGCGTCGTAGATGGTGTGGAGGCCCTTCACGAACTGCACCGGCGACGCCACCTGACGACCCAGATACTCCAGCATGGTTTCCTGGGTGGCATCGGCCGGATAGAACTCACCGGTGATGTTGGCCGCCAGCGGCAGCTGCGGGGGCTGCACGTCGAGTCGACGCAGTGATGCGATGAGTGGTTCGGAGGCCGGGGCCACGATCGAGGTGTGAAAGGCGTGGCTGACGGGAATGCGCACCGCCTGCATACCGGCGTTGTTGAAGGCGTCGACGGTCGACAGGACTGCGGCAGTGGCGCCACCGACCACGGCTTGATTGTTGGAGTTGATGTTGGCCACCACCACATAGCCGGGCGTGGCCTCCACGATCCGCTCGACCTCGGTGAGGGGGCCGAAGACGGCGGCCATGGCCCCGTTGTCCTCCATCGACAGGCTGGCCATCTCCCGGCCCCGGGCGCTTACCGCTTCCAGGGCGGCCGGGAACGTCAGTGAACCGGCGGCTATCAGTGCCCCGTACTCCCCCAGGCTGTGGCCCATCACCATGTCGGGGGTGATGCCGTAGGCTGCCAGCAGCCGGGTCAGGGCGGCGTCGGTGGCCAGAACCGCCGGTTGGGTGATCTCGGTCTGCAGCAGCTGCTGTTCCAGCTGCTTGACCGCCTCCGGGTCGTCGCCGTCGATGAAGATGTAGGAGCTGAGCGTTCGGCCGAGCAACGGGGTCATGATCTCGTCGGCCTGAGCGAAGGTGTCGGCCACGATGGGCTCGATGTCGCGCAGCTGCTGCAGCATGTTGACGTACTGCGAGCCTTGGCCGGTGTAGAGGAAGGCCACCTTCGGCGCCGGACCCCGGCCGATGAAGCAGCCTTGCTGCCGCAATAGACGGAAGATGGCATCATTTCCCGATGCCAGGGCGGTGATGACCTTTTCCAGCTTCTTGGCCAAGTCGGTGGCGTCGGCGAAGTCGCATGCCAGGCGCACCGGGGCCTGGGCCAGCGATGGGTCGGGTCGTCCCGGCAATGGCACCGAGCCGGCCCGGGCATCGGCCAATGCCGCCTCCACCTTCTGCTTCAGATCGGCGTCATCCCGGCCGGCGAGGAAAAGGGCGCCCCGCATCGAGGGCTTGGACGGCTGGAAAGCGATGTCGGCTCCCCCGGCCATCGTGGTGGCGGGGGCGGGGCCACCAACGGTTTGGGGGGCTGAAGCGGTGGCCAGGTCGGCGCCAACAGCGTGGGTCTTGGCCGGCGGCCGATGACGACCGGGCACATACTCCTCCAGCACCACGTGGAAGTTGGTACCACCGAAGCCGAAGGCGCTGACTCCGGCCCGGCGAATGCCACTGGCCGGCGTTGGCCACTCCCGTAACGTGGTACTGACCGCGAACGGCGAGGTATCCCAGTCGACGTTGGGGTTGGGGTTGTCGAAATTGAGGCTCGGCGCAAGCACCTTGTGGTGCAGGCTCATGGCCATCTTGAACGTTCCGGCGGCACCGGCCGCCGCCTTGAGGTGGCCGATGTTTGATTTGACCGAGCCAAGGGCCACCGAACGGGGGGCGATGTCGGTGAACACCTCGGACAGCGAGTCCAGCTCGGCGGCGTCGCCGACCCGCGTCGACGTACCGTGGGCCTCGATGGCCGACACCGTGGACGGATCGGTCCCGGCCACGTCCCACGCCCGTCGCACCGCCAGTTTCTGTCCGACGGGATTGGGAGCGGTGATGCCCTTGCCCTTGCCGTCGGACGAGCCGGCCACACCGAGGATGACGGCATAGATCTTGTCACCGTCCCGCTCGGCGTCCTCCAGCCGCTTGAGCACGAAGATCCCGGCCCCCTCACCCATGACGAAGCCGTCGGCTCCGGCGTCGAAGGGGCGACTGCCGGTGGCCGAAAGGGCACCGATCTTGCAGAACTTGACGAAGGCGGCGACCCCCATGTTGTGGTCGATTCCACCGGTGACTGCGGCGTCGAACTTGTGGTCGACCAGACCTTCCACCGCAGCGTGTATCGCCGCCAGCGATGACGCACAGGCTGCATCGGTGGTGTAGTTGGGGCCACGGAAGTTGAACAGGTTGGCCACTCGACCGGCGATGATGTTTGCCAGCTCGCCGGGCATCGTATCCTCGTTGATCTCGCCGTAGTGGGCCAGGAACCGCTGCTTGGTTTCGGCGATGATGTGCTCTCGCTGGTCAGCGCTCAAGGCCTGGAACGACGGGCTGTCGCCCAGATCACGCATTACTTCGGCCATCTCGATGCGCAGATTGCTCTCGTAGTGCTTCTCGCCCCCGATGGCGTTGCCCAGGATGACGGCGACATTGTCGGGGTCGACATTCCAGTTGGGCCAACCGGCGTCGGTCAGTGCATCCCGCCCGGCCGAGATGGCCCATCGCTGACCGGCGTCCATCTGCTCGGCCACCTTCGGCGGAATCGGCATCTTCCACCGAATCGGATCCCACGGATACTCGGTGACCCAGCCCCCGATGGTCGAGTAGGTCTTGTCCGGCTCCTCGTGATCGGCCGAATAGTACAGGGCCGGATCCCACCGATCGCTCGGAACCTGGGTGATCGAGTACCGACCGCTGGTCAGGTTCTGCCAGAAGGCGCCGGCGTCGGGGGCGCCGGGCATGATGGCCCCCACTCCAACGATGGCGACGGGGGATGTCGGGATGTCTGCGGCCATTGGCGAGCTCCTTCGGTCAGGCCGTCTCAGGCCGAGGTGCGGTGGTAGAGGACATCGGCCACGAGATTCATGTCGTCGATGAGGCCGGCCTGGGCCATCCTCACTGCGTCGTGAGGAATGCTGGCCAGCAGCGAACTGACATCGGCCGACTCGGCGGTGAGGGCACCACCGACCCAACGCACGCCCTCCTGGGCCACCTTCTGGGCCGCGTCACGGGCATAGACCCGTGACATCACCGCAAGGTCCTTGCCGCTGAATCGTGTCGGCGACTTGGGATTCTGGTGACCTTCGACCGCCTGGGCCGCCCGCATGGCGAACACCTCGGCGCATTCGGCGGCGCAGATCAGCTCCCCCAGTCGGAACAGCACGTGTTGCTGGCGGGTGAGGCGGGCCAGACGGCACGCCTCCATCACCGCCGCCAGCGACGTGCAGGCCAGGGCGGCCACATCGGCGCCGACCTCGGGATGGGTGCGATGGAGGGCGGTCAGTGCCGACGCCTTGTCCCGGTAGTACGCACCCGAGGTCTTGAGATGCTGCTGCCAGCGATCCCGGGCGATCGTCATCTCCATGATCTCCGACGTGCCCTCGTAGATGGTGGTGATCCGCACGTCGCGCTTGATCTTCTCCACCATGTATTCGCGGGTGTACCCGTAACCGCCATGGGCCTGGATGGCGGCATCGGCGGCGGCGTTGCCGGCCTCGGTGGCCGACAGTTTGGCAATCGCCCCTTCGGTGTTCATGGCCCCGTCGGAGCCGTGGCCGTCATCGATGAGTTCCGCCGTCTGCTCGATGAAGGCCCGGGATGCTTCCAACCACACGGCACTGGGCACGATCAGCTTGTGGGTGTAGCCCTGCTTCTCGGCCAGGGGTGCACCACCCTGCTTGCGCTCGAGCGAGTAGGCGATGGCCCGGTCAAGGGCCTCCCAGCCACCGCCGAGGCCGAAGGCGGCCACCATCACCCGGGTGTAGCCGAACACGTTCTGGGCCTGGATCAGGCCCTTGCCCTCCTCGCCACCGATCAGGTTCTCGGCCGGAACCTCGACATCATCGAGGAACAGGGCGGCGGTGTTGGAGAGCCGGATACCGTGCTTGTCCTCGGGTTTGGCCGCCGAGAACCCCTCGGCGTCGTTGGCCATGACAAACCAAGACGGCCCACCGGGGGTCATGGCCAGGATGGTGAGCATGTCGGCGATCGAACCGTTGGAGATCCACTGCTTCTGGCCGTTGATACGGTAGGCGACGGTCTTGCCATCCTCCTCGATCGGCTTGGCCGTGGTCTTCATGGCCCCAAGGTCCGATCCGGCCTCGGGTTCTGTGGCCCCGTAGGCGAAAACGATGCCGTCACCGGCGATGGCACCCAGCCAACGCTGCTTCTGCTCCTCGGTACCACCGAACATGATGGGATCGCTGCCCAGGAAGGTGGCGAACACGGCGGTGGCCACCCCGATATCGTGGCGGGCCATGACCTCGCACACCCGGTAGCTGTCGAAGGCGTTGCCGTCCATGCCCCCGTAGGCTTCAGGCACGAAGACGAGCTGCACACCCAGTTGTTCTGGATCACTGAGGGCGCGCACGAGGTCCTCCGGGCAGACATCCTCGTGGTCGAGTTCGAGTTGGCGTTGCTCGCTGAGTTCGTGGCCGACGAAGTCACCCAGTGCGTCGAGCATCATCTCGAGCGTGTCGGCGTCGAGCCCGGCGGCCGGTGTGTGACCGCTGGCGATCGTGAGTTCGCTCATGGACGTATTCCTTTTGTCTAAGTGGCTCCTTCAAACCTATTCCGGAACCAGACATCCCGCCAACACGGACACCAGTCATATTGGACACATCTGCACCCGCTGACCGTCATGGCGCCGGTTGGGGCGATTCAGTCCGTTTGCCGCCTGGTCATCCTTCACCGGGCCATGCCGGTCTGCGTCCGCGACGCATCGACATTGGTGTAGTTTGGGCACCGGAGCGGCGGCCGGCGGTGAGGCGGCCGGCGATAGCGGAGGTCAGCAGGAAATGACCGACAACATGACGGGCGGGCATCGTCAACGATGGTGGCGACGATGCCTCGGGCCGGTGTTGGCCTCGGTAGTGGTCTGGCTCCTGATCGGGACGGTTGTGACCAGCGGCTGTTCACGTGACGTCGAGGGGCCGAACGTCGAGACGGAATCGGCGGGCTCGACCGCATCGGGAGGTGCTTCAGCCGGTTCACCCACCGACCCCGACGGCGAATCCTCCGGGACCGGCCGAACGACGCCGGAGCCGGCGACGTCACCAACGACATCGTCGACCACAACCACTGCTCCGCCGCCGGAGCCTCGTCCGCTGATGATAGAGATGCATCCGGCCGACGCCGTCGTCGAACTGCGGGCCACCGACGGGTTCACCCATCGCGCTCAGGGGCCGGAGCCGATCGCCGTTGAGATCCCGGCCGAGGTGGTCGAGGTGAAGGTGTCGGCTGACGGGTACCAGACCTATGAGGGCGAGATCACCCTCGGAAACGACTCCAGCCCCACCGAAGCCGTGATCTGGCTTGATCGGCCGGGCCAACTGGTTCACAAGCTGTTCGAAGTCGAGGTCGGCGGTGCTCCGAAAGGCGTCGCCTTCACCCGGGACGGCTCGGAGGTGTGGACGACCCTGCTCAACGGCAATGGTGTCGAGGTCATCGATGTCGCCACCGGGCGGATCGAAGCCGCCATCGATCTCGGCACCGGGGCGGTCGAGGTGATCTTCAACCGTGCCGGCGACACCGCCTATGTCAGCCAGATGCAGACGAACTCCGTCTTTGAGATCGACGTTGCCACCCGCTCGGTGAGGAGGCAATTCGATACCAAGGGTGCCTGGACCAAGGTGATCGCCCTTTCCCCCGATGAGACGACGCTGTACGCGTCGAACTGGATCGACAACAACGTCTCCGAGATCGACCTGGCCACCGGCGAGGTCACGCAACTGTTCCCCACGGTGCGGACCCCTCGGGGTTTGTACCCGACGCCGGACGGTAGGCGCCTGTATGTGGCCGGGTTTGCAACCGGCGAGTTGCAGCTCGTTGAACTGGCCACCGGGGACAGTGAGGTTCTGCAACGAACGGGCGGGTCCATGCGCCACCTGGTCGGCTCGCCCGACGGCGAGGTGCTCTACGCATCGGACATGACCAAGGACACGGTCTTCGCCGTCGACACCGTCACGAACCAGGTCACCGAGTTGGCCGTCACCGACCGCAAACCGAACACGATCGATCTGAGCCCCGACGGACGGGTGCTGTTCGTGTCGAACCGGGGGCGCAACAACCCCGAGTCGTACTATCTGCCCGGTCCGGAGTGGGGCTCGGTGCTCCTGATCGACACCCGGACAGGGGCAATGCTGGACGCCATCGTCGGCGGCAACCAGACCACGGGTCTCGAGCTTTCCGACGACGGAACGATGCTGGCGTTCAGCGATCTGCTTGATAACAGGGTTGTGGTCTACTCGGTTCCACCAACCGAGGAACTCCTGGCCGGGGACGGTGGACGCTTCGAGGAACACCTCGCCGAATTGGAGAAGTAAGACGCAACCAGCTGTGCGTTCACCAGTTAAATCGCTTCTGCTCGGCAGACGTACGGTGACTTGATTTGGCCAAAGACCCTGCCTAGGATTCACCTACAACGATCTTGCTGCTTGTGGAGAGGTCTTCTATGCAGGCAACGGGTCGAGACCCGGTCGGGAACCACTTGGGGAACAACGTTCGGCGATGGCTCGGTAGGCGGTCGGCCGAACGCGTCCCCGGTTCGCAACCCGTGCCGGAACGATTGCCATTTCTCGCCTGTCGCTCCGGCCGCGCCCGAGGTTTGCCGCTCCATGGACCGAATTGCCGCACCCCAATCACGACCATTCCGACCATTGCCCTCACCGGTCTACGCTGCTGCGTTGTCGGCGATTTTTCCTGGTTTAGGCCATCTTCAAACCAGACCGTCACGAGCCAAATGGCTGATCTGGTCATCGCTGGCCGTCATCACCCCTGCCCTTGGATGGTTGATAACCCGAGATCGACGGGACATCCTGACATGGACCGTCAAACCGGCCTGGCTCCTGGTTCTCATCACCCTGAGCTTGATCACCCTGGTTGCTCGAGCAGTGGTCGCAGTGGACGCCGCCCGAGTGGCCGGCCTCGGTCGGACACGGCATCGTTGGGCGACGCGGCTCGGCTTGGCCGCCGTGGTGGTCGTGGTGGCACTCCCCCACCTGGCCGGGGCGCTGCTGGCCTGGCAACAGTGGCAGCTGGTCACTCGGGTCTTTACCGCTGAATCGACGATCACGGCTCGACCGACAGACGTTGCCGCCACCAATCCGGCCCTGCCTGCCGGCGGCTCCGGGTCTCATGACTCCATGGACGCCGGTGCCGACCTTGCCCTCGATGCCAATAGCAAGCCGATGATCTCCTCGAGAGCCATCCCCCGGTTGACGTCGAGGGAGGTCGAACTCACCGGCTCGCCGGCCGGACCGGCCGTGCTGTCGGACCCCGACGACGACGAACCGGCGCTGGATGCCGTCGCCACCATCCCCACCCCGTCGACGCGGCCCGAACCGTCGTTGCCCGAGGGGCCGATGACCTGGGATGGTGACGACCAACTGTCGATCGTGATGCTGGGCAGCGACGGCGGCTACGACCGAAGAGGGATCAGGACCGACACCATCATCGTGCTGTCGATCGATGTCGCCACCGGTGACGCCGTCACGTTCTCCGTGCCCAGGAATTGGGAGCAGGTACCGTTCCCCGGTGGCACCCCTGCGGCCGCCGCCTATCCCTCTGGCAATCCCGATCTGGCCAACACCGTCTACGGCCTGGGGTTGCGGCGGCCCGATCTGTTCCCCGGATCGGACTACCCGGGCGGAGCGGCGATAAAGGAGGCCATGGCCCAGACGCTCGGTATCCCCATCCATTACTTCGTCATGGTCGACATGACGGCCGTCGTCGAGACCATCGACCTGTTCGGCGGGATCGACCTTGTGGTCACCGAGTACATCAACGATCGGATCCGCCCTATCGAGGAAGGGGGACCGGCGCTCGACATCACGGTTCAGCCCGGCGAGTACCACTTCGACGGGCTGACGACGCTGGCCTATGTCCGCTCCCGGGTCCAGAGTTGGGATTACAGCCGTATGGCCCGCCAGCGCTGTGTGGTGGGAGCGCTGATCGACCAGGTCGGCCCGCTGGAAGTACTGACCAAGTTCGGCCCGTTCACCGACATCGTGGCCGATCATGTCGTGACCGACATCCCCATCGACCGGGCCGACGAGCTGTTGGCCATCGCGGCCAGGATGGACCTCGATCGCATGCAGTCGGTCAACTTCGTCCCCCCGAAGTTCCCGTCAGGCCGAGTACCGCTGACCAAGGTCCGCGACGCGGTCACCGACGTGCTGTCGACCGACATCGCCACCGACCCGACTCGATCGCTCACTGCGGCCTGCGGGCCGTAGATCGGGGTGCCCGGTGACGGCACGGAGGCTATACGGCGTTGACCTTGGGCTGTGGGTTCAGGCCTTGCCTTCGCCGCCGAACAACCGGATGGCCTGCTCCCGGCGCAGCGCCAGGAATCGTCCCTCGGCCTCGACGAGCGACGTGTCGGGTTCGCTCGCCAGGCTGATGGAGCCCCGGATCGCCGCCCGGATACCAAGCACGTCGATCAAACTGGCCTCCAGCCGCAGTGGCCGCCCCAGTGGGACCGCCACGTGGTACCGCACCTGCAGTCTGCCGGTAACGCCCGGGTGGCCGGCCGCCGCCGCCGCGTATCCCATGATCTGGTCCAGGAGCAGGGCACTGACTCCGCCGTGGGCAAAGGTGAACGGCCCCTCGTAACGCCAATCGAGGGTGCACCAGCCGATCGCCGCACCGTCGATGATCTCGACCCGCATCGGCGGGGCGACGGGATTGCCCGGACCCACGACCGGGTTGAACGGGCGCTGACCTCGCTGCAGGTCATCGACCGAGGACCGCTGGTCGAGACGGCGTTGTCGCTCGCCCAGCGCCCCAGCCAACCGGCGCACATCCTCGGCGACCCGGCGCATCACATCGACCGAGACTTCGCTGCCGATGGCCCGAGATGTCAGATCGCGCATCGCCTGACCCAGCTCCGCCACCGCTTTCCGCCGCTCGGCCAGCTCCTCGGTCAATTCGACTTCGGGGACGTCAACGTGCCGAATGCCGGCGAGCTTCCGGTCGGGCGGATAGCTGGCGGCGGGCGACGGTCCGTCCGGCGTGGGCATCGCCCCATCCTGGCCTAAGGCCGTGGCCGGCGCACGCAGAGCACAGCGATGATTCATGGGCACCACTCGTCCGGCTCAGCCCAAAACCATCGCGGTTCGGCCGGCGCCACGGCCTTGAGACGTGATCCCCGCCGGGAGGCCGAAGGCGGAGACCGGGATCTCGGACGGGGCGCCGTTGGGCCGATGTCTCCCGGCCGAGGCGCTGCGCATCTTGACGAATCAGCTCGGATCAGACTGCCGGTTGAGCCATCGTGGGCCGCTCCACGCGATGGCCAGTGCGCCAACCGGTGCGGTGGTGATGATCGCCAGCACGGCGATGGTCAGAATCTGAGTCCCGTACACCTCGGCCTGCGGTCCGGCGTTGTTCTGTCGGGCCAGGTCGAGGGCCAATGCCCCGATGGCAGCCTGCACCGTGGCCTTCGGGATCCAAGCCAGCGCCACGAAGAGGCGCTCCCGAGGGTTGAAGTGACGTGCCGACGCCGACAGGTAGGTGACCCCGAAACGTACGGCCAGGCCGATGGCAAGAATAATCAGTCCTCCCTCGATGTAGCTCGGCTCCACCGCCTTCAGCGCCACGGCCGCACCGATCAAACCGAACAGGATCGGTTGTGCAACGGCCCACACCCGGCTCAGTTGCAGAGCAACATCGAATGTCGAACCGCGCCATCCCCTGGCACTTACCGCACCCATGGTCATAGCGGCCAGACTCCCGCCGCCTGCAAACCCAATGGCCCAACCACCCAGGACAGCCACGAGACCCAATCCGGACAGGGCTGCGAATCGGAACCAGGCGGGAGCCCTCACGGCGGCAGCACAGAGCGACCCGGCCAGAATGCCGGAGCCGAGACCGAGGGCCAGCTCGAGCGGGGCGCGCACGAGGCTCTCGGTGAGGGTTGCCGCCCCCTGATCGGCGAAGACCAAACTCAGAGCAACACCGAATCCGGTGATGGAAAGCACATCGTCGAAGGTGGCGGCGGCCAGCACCATTGTCGGGATTCCCTTTTCAACACCGAATCCCCTGTCCTGCAGATCGAGCAGACTTGGCACCACAACGGCTGGTGAGACGGCAGCCACGACGAATCCCAGGAGCAGGCCCCAAACCGCCGGCAGGCCAAGGACCAGCCTCGCGACCACCGCCACCGTCAACGCCTCACTCAGATTGGGGAGGAAGGCCAAACGGACCAGACTGCCCCGCAGGTCGACGAGCGCATTCAGATCCAGCCCGAGGCCGGCTCGTAGGAGGATTACCGTCAAAGCAACGAGGCGCAGAATGAGTGACCAGCCGTCCGGCAGGCCCTGAAGAGGATCGCCAGGCATGTTTCCCACGGCCATGCCGGCGAGCAACATCCCCAGGAGTGGTGGCATTCTCAGGCTTTTCGCCAGGAAACCCCCAAGCACTGCGGAGCCGAAGAGCAACCCCAATGCCACAACTCCATCGATTGGTGTCACTTCTTCTTCCCGTTTGCTCGTGACCGGCCGCGCCAACTGCACAACGAAGACTCCAGGCGGGGAGGATTCACACGGAGACTAACCGCGCTTCCGCGGTGGTGCAAAGAGTCTTTCGAGCACGGTACTCGAGGCACTATTTCGGGCACCGCCGCCCAGCCTTTATCTGATCGGTAACGTTCGGTCAAGGGGCGAGATCGCCGTCTCGACGCTGGGCTGCGAGCGATTGGGTATTGACACCTAACTGTCTACCCGTGCACAATAATGTCTAGTCGGTCCACGAAGGAACCTCAGCGGGCTGGAACGGGGGTTATATGCCGGTCTACGAGTACCGGTGCCATCAGCACGGCGTTTTCATGCTGCACCTACCCATGGGCCAAGCCTCTGAATCGGCTCTCTGCACCACCTGTCAGCGCGAGGCAAGCCGCCTCTACTCGCCACCAATGATTCGGCGAGGGTCGGCTGCTCGCATGGCTTTGATCGACAAAGCTGAAAAGAGCCGAGACGAGCCCGAAGTGGTTTCGTCACTTCCACCCCGGCATCCAGGCAAACGGACGCCGATGGCACCACCCAATCCCGCCTTTCAGAGGTTGCCTCGGCCCTGATCCGAGTCGCTCTAGATGGCGCCTATTAATTGAATGCTACTGCACCATATGGTGCTGTTATTGGCGTGTCCATTTTCAAGGTTTGAAGAAACGAGGAATCTATCAAATGGGAAGTGTTGGACTGCTCTATGTTGGCGCGATCCTGTTCCTGAACGGTGTGATGCTGTTGGGATGGGTCGAAGCCAAATCGGCTGGACCGCTGAACCTTTTCGTCGGCGTTCTCCAAGTTGTGACCCCAACGTACCTGATCTTCACCGCCGGCGGTGACGAGAACGCGATCCTGGGTGCTTCCGGCCTCTATCTGTTCGGGTTCACGTACCTCTACGTCGCCATGAACCTGTTCTTTGATCTGGACGGCACCGGACTTGGATACTTCTCGGCATTCGTGGCCGCGTGTGCGCTGGTTTTCGCCGGTCTGAACTTCTGGCGGGACGGCTTCGGCGACAACGGCTTTGGAGTCATCTGGCTCCACTGGGCCTTCCTCTGGGGTCTCTTCTTCGTCGTACTCGGCCTCGGGATGGAGAGCTTCGGACGCTATACCGGTGCGGTGGCCGCCATCCAGGGGATCGTCACCGGTGCGATCCCGGCCTTTCTCCTCCTTACCGGCAACTGGAGCGACAACACCGACGCCGCCGCCATCGCCCTCGCCGGCGGCGGGGTCATCGCGTTCGTTGTCCTGTGGCCGATGCTGCGAGGATCGACCCCCCTAGTCGATCAGGCACCGGCAGTTGCGACGTAGGCGCCAGTGTCGACGTCCGTGCGCTCGCTTGCTCAAGACGCCCACCAAGTCCCCGTTCTGAAACAACCCCAACGTAACCAGCGCTACCCATAGGAGTTCACGATGCCACAAGCTGTCTATCCCCTCGATTCGACAAGGTCGTTCACCGACCAGCAGTATGTCGGCCACAACCGATGGCACCCTGACATCCCGGCCAACGTGACGGTTCGGCCTGGTGACGTGTTCCGGGTCGATTGTCGTGAATGGTTCGACGGAGCGATCGTCAACGACGACTCGGCAGACGACATTCTCAATGCGCCTCTGAGCACGGTCCACGTTCTGAGCGGACCGTTCGCAGTCGAAGGAGCCGAGCCCGGTGATCTCCTGATCGTCGACATCCTCGACGTTGGCCCCATTCCCCAGGAAGACTCCGGACCGCTTGCCGGCCAAGGGTGGGGCTACACCGGCGTCTTCGCCAAGTCGAACGGTGGTGGCTTCCTGACCGACCAGTTCCCCGATGCCTACAAGGTCATCTGGGACTTCCAGGGCCAGACCGCAACCTCTCGCCATGTCCCAGGCGTGTCGTTCACCGGCATCATCCACCCCGGCCTCATGGGCACCGCCCCATCGGCCGAACTGCTGGCCCGCTGGACAGCGCGAGAAACCGCCCTCATCGCCACCGACCCTCATCGCGTCCCACCGCTCGCGCTCCCCCCGCTCCCGGACGACGCCATTCTCGGGACGCTCTCCGGGGCCGACTTCGACCGCGTCGCCGCCGAGGCCGCCCGCACTGCACCACCACGAGAGAACGGCGGCAACCAGGACATCAAGAACTTCACCAAGGGAACCCGCGTTTTTTACCCCGTTTTCGTGCCCGGTGCCAACCTCTCCATGGGCGACCTGCACTTCTCCCAAGGGGACGGCGAGATCACCTTCTGCGGCGCCATCGAGATGGGCGGATTCCTCGATCTGCACGTCGATCTCATCAAGGGCGGAATGGAGACCTACGGAGTCTCGGAGAACGCCATCTTCATGCCCGGCAACGTCGACCCCCAGTACAGTCAATGGCTGGCATTCTCCGGCACGTCGGTGACCCTCGATGGCGAGCAGAAGTATCTGGATTCGCATCTCTCGTATCAGCGGGCATGCCTCCACGCCATCGACTACCTGCAGAAATTCGGCTACAGCGACATCCAGGCCTACATGATCCTGGGCGCGGCCCCCATCGAGGGGCGACTGTCAGGAGTCGTCGACATCCCCAACTCGTGCTCCACTGTCTACATCCCGACAGCGATCTTCGACTTCCCTGTTGCACCATCGGCCGACGGGCCACACCAGGTCGACCCCGGTATGGGCGTGCCTATGTCAGCCGGCTAGCAGCCGACGAAACAGGTCGGTTCAGGCCCCACGGGGTCTCGCCTCAAACAACGGTGTGAGACCGGGCGCCTGAACCGACCGGCAATCCAAGGCTTGCATCCCATGCCTTCGAGCTTCGCCGAAGGTTCACTTTTCGAACCAGGGGCTAAGGCTAAGCGTCGGACTCCAGATACCGCGACGAGAAGGCGGTGAACCCTAACGAGTCGCCGACATCATTGCGCCTGTCCGGGAGACCGTGGTCTTCGGATCGACCTGACCCAGGCCGAACGTTGTCAAATCCACGTCGTGACATGGAGGGTGTGGTTGGCGACGCTGTCCAGGCCAAGGTTCATGCTGTCCCGGGGTCCGGCCCCGGCCCCGGGTCTATTCGGTTCTGAGGACCGCGACCCGTGCGGCGTCGATCCGGGCCGCCAAGGTCTGCAGTCGGCAGGCCCGGTCCAGCAGTTCGGCCACAGGAAGGCAGTCGAGATGGGTTGCCAATACCCGCATCGATGCCGGTGTCCAACAGCGCCAGGTCGTCGCTGTGTGGTTGTGGTGGCAACCCGCCGTCCGTCATGCCTTACCTCTAGCATACGTATGTTTGATAGACAAGGCGTGCTGGTCACTATTTCAGGATGGATCTGCCGATTCGCGCTCAGTGGGCGGTGGGCGTCCACTGGGCCGGAACGGTCGCCATGTGTAGGCGAGACTCGATAGTGGCCAGCCGTCAAACCTGAACCCGCACTCCTCGAACCCGACACGCAGACCACCACAAACAACGGCCAACCAACCAACCAACCAACCCGGCCCAGCGCGATTCCTCACCCCACGGGATCTCCAACCTCTTGGAGCCAACCATCTGGCCGACGACGTTTCGGCAACGGCGAAACTCGGGTTTGCCGCCACCAGAGGGAGAATGTAGACCCCACCGGTAACCATGGCGCCGGCGCAGCGAGCGGCGATCCGCCCCGCGATCGGAGCAAAGATGGTTCTGGCAGTCGTCGGATCACTGTTGATCGGAATCGCGCTCCCGCTGCTTTGGTGGGTGCGGCGCATGCGAACACGTTCGAAGTCGCGACGACTCACCGTCGCCGCTGCAACCGTCGGCCTGGTGATCGGGCTCGTTGGGATAGGCGTCTACCTGTGGGCGGCGACCGCTACCGACACCTCACAGTTCGCACGAGCATTGCTGTGGGGTGATTCCGAGTTCGGCGATCAGGACCGGTTCCCGTCGCGGTCGATGGCCGCCAGCGCCGACCCGATCAGCTTCCAGCCGGTAGCCGACTCCCCTGTCGATGCCTACGCGCCCGACGGCTCTGGCAACTCGCTCGAACAGTTCCTCGCGTCCGCTCAGACCACCGCGTTCGTCGTGATCCACGACGACGATCTCCTGTACGAGGGCTACTTCAACGGATCAAGCCGCGAGTCGATCCAGACGTCGTTCTCGGTCGCCACGTCCTTCACCGCCACACTGGTGGGCATCGCAGTCGCCGAGGGGCACATCGACGATCTCGACGATCCCGTGACGGCCTACGTCCCCGAGTTGGCGGCGCGAGACGAGCGCTTTGCCGACGTCACGCTGCGCCACCTGATCACGATGTCATCGGGGCTGTGGTTCAAGGACGGCGGGTCACCGTGGGCCGATCCTGCCAACGACCGACCTACGAACTGCAGTGCTGAACAAGCCCAGCATCGAACAGCCACCCGGCACGGTCTTCCACTACAACGACCGGAACGTCATCCTCCTCGGCGTCGTGCTGGGCAACAGGCATGCCCGTGACCGAATACATGGAGACCGTCCTCTGGCAGCCGATCGGAGCCGAGGCGAACGGGTCCTGGAGCCTCGACCGCGAACGTCAGGGCCTCGAGAAGATGTTCGTGGGGGTCACCCCTCCGGCGTCCAGCAGTGCCCAGTGGCCTCCCTGGCGCGATAGGGCACGGCGACTTCGGCCACCGTCCCGTCGAGCGTCTTAGCCATAGCAACGGGGGTCTTGCTTTCACTGTCGAGATGGGTAGGTGCGTTGCTTGCACCAAATTCGGAAATCCGGTTACGGTCGGCCGCTCCGAGCACCCTCCGAGGTCCTTCTTCGTGCCCCCGGGCTCGACGAGCTTCACCCGGGTGCCGACGGGAACCGGCTCGTAGTGGAGGGCCTCCGACAGACCCTCCCCGGCCCACTTCGACCCGTGGTCGTCACCGATGGCAGGCGCAAAACACGGAGTTCGGATCTTCGAAGCCGACAAGGAAACGGACTTCCGCAGGACTCACATCGGTGGTGTCGAGGTGAACTCGTCGACCCGATGCCCGAGCTGTTCGGAACAGCTGCGCCGTGGACGGATTGCCGAGTCCGGGTCCGCCGCCGCAATGGGTCTCGACGGGTTCAGTCGGTGGAATCGCCGCCGAACAGCCGGGTGGCCCGCTCCCTGCGCAGCGCCAGGAACCGCCCCTCGGCCTCGACGAGCGACGAGTCGGGGTCGCTCGCCAGGCTGATCGAGCCCCGGATACCAAGAACGTCGATGAGCCTGGCCCCTAGCCGCAGCGGCTGACCAAGGGGCACCGCTACCCGGTATCGCACCTCGAGGCGACCGGTGACCCCGGGATGGCCGGCGGCCGCTGCGGCGTATCCCATGATCTGGTCCGGGAGCAGGGCGCTGACTCCGCCGTGGGCGAAGGTGAACGGCCCCTCGTAACGCCAGTCGAGGGTTCACCAGCCGATCGCCGCACCGTCGATGATCTCGACCCGCATCGGCGGGGCAACGGGATTGCCCGGACCCACGACCGGGTTGAACGGGCGTTGACCTCGCTGCAGGTCATCGACCGAGGACCGCTCGTCGAGACGGCGTTGTCGCTCGCCCAGCGTTGCGGCCAACCGGCGCACATCCTCGGCGACCCGGCGCATAACATCGACCGAGACTTCGCCGCCGATGGCCCGAGATGTCAGATGGCGCATCGCCTGGCCCAGCTCCGCCACCGCTTTCCGCCGCTCGGCCAGCTCCTCGGTCAATTCGACCTCGGGGACGCCGACGTGCCGAATACCGGCCAGCTGCCGGTCCGGCGGATAGCTGGCAGCGGATGGACTCCCTCCGGAGTGGGCATCGCCTATCCTGCCCCAAAGCGGCGGAGGTCGCACGCAACACCAGCCACAGGCGATGATCAGGAAGCCGGCGGGCTCGGCCGGAGTCTGGGGTCGGCCGTCGGCTCCGACGATGCACCGGCTGATGGGTCGCTCGGCCCATCGGCGTCAAGCATCGCCCGGCGTCGTCCGTAGACACGTCCAGACATCACATTCGGACGACGCACTGATCTCACCGGCCGTATCTGGTCGCCTGGCCGGCGAGGGAGCGAGTGGCGAAACCGGCGTTCGTGCATCACGACACTCATGGAGAAGACGATGCCTACGAACCGTTTCACCATCCAAGGCACGACCTGGCACACGCCGATACTGGGCCTTGTCGCCGTCGCCGCCATGGCTGCCATGGTGCTCGTTCCCACGGGGAACGGCACCGCTCCGGTCTCAGCACCGTCGCCCGACGCACTGTCGCTGTCGATGGTCGAACTCCTCGGCGACGAGGTGGTGTCCGATCCGATCAGCCTCACCGAGTTGCGCAACAAGATCACCGGCCAGCTCCAGCGGGACGTCGGCGGCGACGGCACCGGCGTCGACATTGCGCTGATCGACTCGGGTGTCGCTCCGGTGCCCGGGCTCGACGGCGACCACGTCCTGCACGGCCCCGATCTCTCCTTCGAGGGGGCCAACCCCGAGGTGGCCTACCTCGACACCTACGGCCACGGCAGCCACATGGCCGGCATCATGGTGGGCCGCCGCGCCGGCCACGAAGGCATTGCTCCTGACTCCCGGCTCGTGAGCGTGAAGGTCGCCGGCCACGACGGCACCACAACCGTGCCCCAGGTCGTCGCCGCCATCGACTGGGTCGTCGAGCACCGCAACACCGATGGCCTCAACATCCGGGTCCTCAATCTCTCCCTTGGCCAGGCCGGGGTCGACAACCACGAGGGCAACCTGCTCTCGGCCGCAGTCGAGCGAGCCTGGGACGCCGGGATCTTCGTGGTCGTCGCCGCCGGCAACGACGGCGAGACGCAGGCCCACCTCGATGCACCGGCCATCGATCCCTTCGTGATGGCCGTCGGCGCCGCCGACATGGTGGCCGACGCCCGCCACAAGCGCATGCCCCCGGCCGGCTGGACCGGCCTCGGCGACGGCGCCCGCAACCCCGACGTCGCCGCTCCCGGCGTCTCGATCGCCTCGTACCGGGTGCCCGGCTCCACCGTCGATCAACTGGCCCCCGAGGCTCACTACGGCGACGACCTCTTCCTCGGTTCCGGTAGCTCCCAAGCGGCCGCCGCCGTCAGCGCCAGCGCCGCCCGCCTCTTCGAGGACTTCCCGACGATGACACCCGACGAGATGAAGGCCACGCTCGAGGCCTCGGCACTCACCCGCCTCAGCGGCGTCGGAAACCGGATCGGCTCAGGCGTGATCCGAGGCGGCATCGCCTGGCAGAACGGACACTTCGGTGTCTCCGCCCAGAACCACCCCCGCGCCGCCGGCTCCGGCACCGGCATCGCCACTCCCACCGGGGCCACCTGGTCCGGCGGCACCTGGTCCGGAGCCACCTGGTCCGGAGCCACCTGGTCCGGAGCCACCTGGTCCGGAGCCACCTGGAGCGGAGCCACCTGGTCCGGAGCCACCTGGTCCGGAGCCACCTGGTCCGGAGCCACCTGGAGCGGAGCCACCTGGAGCGGCGCCACCTGGAGCGGAGCCACCTGGAGCGGAGCCACCTGGTCCGGAGCAACCTGGAGCGGCAACGGCTGGACCTGATGCCACCACAACCCCTCCCACCCACCGAGTCCCGGCCACCGGCCGGGACTCGGCCCGGCCAGGCGTCCACACCCCCTACGGCTCCAGCCGGCGACGTTTCGGCAAGGCCGAAACTCAGGGTTGCCGACTCCGGCGTCAAGCCGGGCCGATGCTGAGGCCTTCTGTACCGCGCCCTCAGCTGGAATGGATCAGAGCCCCAGGTGGAGCCGGAGCGCAGCATCGAGTTCGGCCATGAAATCGAATGGGACGCTGCCGATTCTCGATCCAAGTCGTTCAACGGCGACGGATCTGGCCTGTTCTGCCTGCGCCTTCGGGTCGACGTCAAGGCCGTCTCGGTGGCTGGGAGCAGAACCTGGAACGGGTAGACCCGACTGGTGTTCGTGGTCACCAGACTATGGTCGTCCACACCTCTCCCAGACGTCTCGGCAGTGGTATTGCAGTCAGCTCGAACGCCCTCAGCAATCGGATGCCGGCTGA
>JAHEJM010000204.1 GCA_024638815.1 Acidimicrobiales bacterium
GCCATGCCCGGTCCGAGCGCACCCAACTCGTCGTGATTCCACCGGAGCAGAACCTCGGCGCCCATGATCCGGTTACTCTCGGTCGAGACCAGGGGTTGGAACACCAGGGCGAGGCCGTCGCGTTCGAGAGCCCGCTTGAACTCGCCGACCAGGCGGCCCCGGCGGGGTTCGGCCAGGTCGAGATCGGCGTGATAGTAGGAAACCCGGCGGGACGACGACGACTGTTTGGCCGCATACATGGCGGCATCGGCCCGTCGCAGCCACTCGCTGGAATCGACACCGTCCTCGTGGAAGGCGATGCCGATACTGGCACCGACCACCACCGTGTCCTGATCGAGTTCGATCGGTTCGGCCAGCGCGGCGTGAATGGCGCTGGCCACGTTGGAGGCGTCACCGCCCCTGCACCGCGGCAACAACACGGTGAACTCGTCCCCGCCGAGGCGGGCCACCAGACCAAATGAATCGGCCACGGTCTGCAACCGCCTGGCCACCACCTTGAGCAGTTCGTCGCCGGCGTCGTGACCAAGGGTGTCGTTGACCGGCTTGAATCCGTTGAGATCGAGGAAGAGCACGGCCATCATGTCATCCGGACTTCGTTCGGCCACGGCTTCGGGCTCCAACTCCCGACTGAGTTCCCGCAGGAAGTAGGCCCGGTTGGGTAGGCCGGTCAGGGCATCGTGCAGGGCCTGGTGTTCGAGTTCGGTATGAAGATCCTTGAGCTCGTTGACCAGATCCCGGTTCTGGAGGGCGACGGTGGCCTGGCCGCACAGCAGCCGCAGGGCCTCCACCCGTCCTGCGTCGAAGGGACGGCCGACAAAGTTGGCGCCCCTGAGCACGATCAGGGTCTCGTCGACGGAAAGAGTGATGCGAACCAGTGCGGACAGGCCGGCCTCGATCAGGCCTTCGACCTCCTGTCCATCGCCGTCGCCGCCATCGACCAGCACTTCGGGGTGGGGCAGATCGACCATGCGCAGCCCGCTGGCGGGCTGGCCCGGCTTGGGTAGATGGCGGGCGTACAGTTCCTCCGACACGTCGATACAGGTCCACCCGCCGGTCGGGGTTCGGGCCCACGCGTCGACGGCATCGAACCCCAGGCTCGCCGCCGATTTGGTCAGGGTTTCGAACAGTGCCGTTCCGATCCTGGTCACTTCGAATCCCAGCTCGGCCACGTTCTCCAGCAGGCGTCCCCGGGCTACGGCATCAACGGTGGCCCGACGCTGCAGGATGACGTCGCCCAGAAGCTGCTCGGCCAGGAAGGCACCGGGAATGACCACCAGCAACAGCACACTCATCTGGTCCAGGAGCTGTTCCAGCTCGCCGATGAGTTGGTTCGAGGGGCTGTCAATGCTATTGAGAACCCAGACCCGACCGAGAATGGTGAACACCGCCATCAGCATCCAGTGGATCAGGGCTCCGGCCAGTCGATATCGGACTGCGGCCTCCACGATGGGCAATGCAGTCAGCACCCAACCGATGCCGGAACCGCCGGTGGCGGTGGTCAACAGCACCACCAGCAGGGTGTCCGCCACCAACTGGAATACACCGACCCATTGGTTCTCCCCCGCCTGATCGAGCCGCCCCGACGCCATGTTGGTTCCGGCCAACCAAAGCAGTGAGAGCACCAGTAGCTGGGCCGGCCCTACGTTGACGGCCTCGATGACGAAGCGGCTGCCGTCGATGGCGTACTGACCGGTGATCATGACCGCGATCAGGATGCGGACCCGTCGAACAGCCTGATCGGCCAGAGTCGAGGTGCGATCGTTGAGCATGGCCTTGACCCGTCGCTTCCGGCGACCGAGATCCCGAACGGCGATGCCGATGGCGGCCAACGACAGCACGGCGAAGGCGGCGAGCGACACCAGGTCGGCCCGGCCCAGCCAGACGGCGGGAAGCCCGATGAGGGGGATGACCAGCCGGGCCGCACCGATGACCGAGGCGGCGGGAACAACGTCGGTATCGGGTGTGGGATTGGCGTCGCCCTTGGTGACGTAGGCCTTCTCTTGCTCCAACACCTCGAAGACCCGGTGGGTGATGATGTCACCGTCACGGTCGAAGGTGATCACCGATCGCTGGCCCAGGAGCTCGTTCGGTCGATCCTCGATCATCACCACATCGCCGGGGCGCAGCACCGGCGCCATCGAGCCCGAAACGATCACCACCGGATTCCAGCCGGCGGCCAGGGTCACGATCACCACCCACAGCCCGAGCAGGCCGACCAGGTAGAGATAGATCCACGAGATCAGGGAGAGCACGGGAATGAACCGTCCATGACCGATGAGGGCCGGAACACGAGTCGCCACCACGGCGGGTCGGGCCGGGCGGAACTGTCCTACGTTCACGGCCTCGCCTCCACGATCAGTGCGAAATCGGTGTAGCGACCCTCGGCATCGGGGTCATCGAGCAGCTCGGCTCGGGCCGCCAGGGTGACTCGGCTCCCCTGCTCGATTCCCGTTCCCAGAACCAGCCCGTCGGCGTAGCTGCCATGGGTCTGCCACATCTCGGTCAAGGTGCCGTCCAGCGCAGGGTCGGGCGGTGGTCCTTCGGTCGGACACGGTTCGTCGCTGGTCCACACTTGGAAGCGGATGTAACGGTCCAGCTCGGTTCCCCCCAAACGACGACCGTGGAGGCGAAGATCGGCCTCGATCGAACCCCGGTAGATCACCTCCACACAGGCGTCGGTGAACGAGCCCGGGTACAGCTCGTCCTGGTTGAACAACAACTCGACCGAGTCCCCGACCTGGTCGAGCTCGATCGAGCCGGCACTGAAGAGTCCGGCAGTCGAGGTCGAGGCCGACACCTCGGCCTGACTGGTGCGGACGCCGTTGACCACGACCACACCGGCGGCCAGCACAACAACGGCGGCGACCACCCGACGCCCGGCGGCAATCCAACGTTCGGCCGTCATCGGTCGCCGTCCTGTCCCGCACCGACCGGCGTCTCGTCGCCGCCGCCACTGGTAGTGGACCCCTCGACCTCGTTACCGTGGACCTGGTTGCCCTCGACCTCGGCATCGTCGACCTCGTTGCCCTCGACCTCGGCATCGTCGACCCCGTTGCCCTCGACCGAATCGGGACTCTCGGTGGTCCCCGGGGAGACGGTGGAGCCGTCTGCCGGGGTCGTGATGTCGACCGGCGTCATCGGGGTCGCAGCCTCACCGATCCCGGCCACGGTCACGCCGGCGGGGCCGATGGTGACGAGTTGCCCTGGACCGACCTCGATCCGCTCGATGGTGAATGCGTCACCGGGATCGGGATCGTCGGAACTTCCGGGGCCGGTTGACCCGGCCGCCGGTGTGATGCGAACGGTGTAGCGACCGGGTACCAGGATCTCGCCGTCAACCGCTGCCCGCCACCGGCCGCCGGGGCCGACCAGGTCGACGGCGCCGGGGTCGAGACCGGCATCGGCTTCGATTCGTAGGCGGCTCAGGAGCAGGGTGGCATCGCCGGTTACCGGTGCGACGTGGCGATCGGGCCCCAGGGTGACCTCGATCAGCGCCTCGTCGGACCATGCGGCCACTGTGTCGGGGCGGAGGAACCGGCCGTTGCCGTCACCCGTCAGTGGTTCCGACCAGGCGTCGGTATAGAGCCGCAGTCGAAGATCGTCCTCGACGACCAACGGGTCCGACGACTCGGCGCCCTCGACGGACTCGTCGTCGAGAGGGGGAACCAGCACGGTCAGGATCGAAGGGATGGTGGCCGCACCCTGCCCACCGGGCTGAGCCGACGCCGGTCCGGCCACCGGGCCCAGGAACAGGGCGACGACGGCGGCCACCGTGGCCACCGCCGCCAGCAGTCTGAGCAGGTTGAGGTCGCTGCGGGAGAAGCCGGTTGACAGATCCTCGGGATGCGATTGGGCCATCGCCGATGCACCGGCCCGCCACTCGCCGTGCGGTCGCGAGTTGTGGGATGAGTCCCTACCGGCCAAGTCGGGACCGACATCGAACGCGCCGAGGGCACAGTATTCGGTGAGCGCGATCCGGTCCTCGTCGCTCAACTCCTCGAACTCCATACCCACCCGCACCAATCCCGACTCGTGCCGGGTGGCGGCCCGGACCCGGGCCGTTGTCTCGACATCTTGCTCGGTGCCGTCGGCCCTCGGAACCGAGAAGCGGACGGCAACCGTCTCGTCCAGAGCGGGGGCCGACTCGAGCACTGCACCGACGCCGACCGGCGTGACATCCAGCGTGGTTCCCCGATGACCGGCGACGACGATGTCGGCCTCGAGCGGGATGCGGGGAGCGCGACGGCGCTGGCGATGCCATACCAGCACTCCGAGCACGTCGACCAGCATGTAGGTCGTCACCAGGGCCATCAGGATGAGCACGGTGCTGTGCCGACGGGTCATGGCCGGCAACAGCGTGGGGTAGACGGTGTTGAAGGCCCGAGCGGCAAAGGCCACCTCGAAGAAGCTGAAGGCCACAACCAGGACCTGGAGCTGACCCAGCGCGTCGCGACGGACCTGGCTTCGAACGCGTTCCCGCCGATCGGGCAGGGGCGACAAGGTCGGGGCGAGGGCGGCCAGGTCGGCCCCCAAGGTTCGCCAGCCATGGCGAGTCCAGTCCCCGAGCGACATCATCCCGCCCGACAGCATGTGCCGGGCCGTCATGTTGGCAGCGGCGAAACCGACCAT
>JAHEJM010000086.1 GCA_024638815.1 Acidimicrobiales bacterium
CGGTTTGTGCGATGTTGAGAAGCCGCCGGCCATCGATGTCGGCCACGGCCACATCATCGCCTGTCACCTGCCGGTCGAGCAGATGCCGACCCCGGTCCAGCTCACGGTCAAGGACAACTAGCTCACGCGACTTGGGCCGGCCACGACGGCCGGCCCATCGATCGACGGTTCAGTTCCAGAGGCGGTGGGCGAGGTCCCGGTGGATCCGCCCCAGCCGCTCGAGTCGTGGATCATCGCCGGATTCGACATCCCGGAACGGTGTCGACAGGTTGACCCCTTTTCCCGGCCGGCCGGCCGGACTCGCCGATCATCAGCGGATACGAGGCCATCGTCGCCGCCAGGTCGCCTCCCCGACTGGGCCGTAGCCGTCGGAACGGGCGGTCCGTTCGGCGCCGATCCTGTTGCGTCAGGAACGATGGTGAGCCTGTCTGCCCCGCCATTGGTCCGCCGTCCGGCAGCCCTGGACCCGGCAGTAGAGTGAGAATCAGGCGAGCTCGGAGGCACAACGGAATGGACAATCAAGAACAGGATCGATCGACCTCGCAACCGGGTTCGTCCTCAGACCCGGTGTCGGACAACCCTTCGGCCTCGCCGTCAGCGCCGCTGTCGGGCATGGCTTCGGATTCATATCCCCCTCCGTCGGGTTCACCGGTCGAATCAGGGTCACCGATCGCGCCGCCTCCTCCGCTCCCGCCGTCTGGTGGTGATGAACCACCGTCCGGTGGAGTCGGCGGGCCGCCACCGCCACCCCCACCCCCATTGGGCGCGACGCCACCGTCACCTCAGCCCGCTCCGGGGGCGGGATGGTACAGTGGGCCGTGGCCGGCCCCGGGCCTGAAGCCCGTCGAAAGTACGGGTTCGGCCATCGGTCGGGCCGCCATCATGTCGCTCACGGCCCTCGTGGTCCTGCTGGGCCTACCCATCCTGGCCTTGATCCTGCTCATCTCCGGACTGGCCGCCATCGGCTCGGCCGCCGGCGGCGCCGACTCGGCCGATCTTGCCCTTCCTCGGGACTTCATCGCCGGCGAGCGATCGGGTGAGACCAACCTGGTGGCGGTACCGGTGATCGGTGGCATCCTCGGCGAGGAGCGGGGCGGCGGCGGGCTCTTCGCTTCGGCCGCCGGCCTAACCTACGGCTACTCGATCAAGGAGCAGCTGGCGGAGTTGGCCGAGGACGACGATGTCGACGGGGTGCTGCTCGAACTCGACAGCCCGGGAGGCACCATCTTCGGATCCAAGGCCATTGCCGACGGCGTGGCCGAGTACCGGGAGCGAACGGGCAAGCCGGTTGTGGCCTATGTGGCCGGGATCAGCGCCTCCGGTGGCGTGTATGCCATGGCCGGGGTCGACGAGATCGTGGCCGACCACGGCACCTTGATCGGCAGCATCGGTGTGATCTCCGGTCCCTTCGTCCGCTACAACGACATCGTGGCCACCGAGGGCGGCATCCTCGGCGGCGGGGTGACCGCCGAGGGCGGCATCGACTTCGACTACCTGACCGCCGGTCGGGGCAAGGACCTCGGCTCTCCCTACCGGGACATGACCGATGAGGAGCGTAAGGTCCTGGAGGAGAGTCTCGACAACGCCTATGACACCTTCGTGAGTCATGTGGCCGACGGTCGGGGATTGACCGAGGCCGAGATCGAGAACGATCTCGGTGCCCTGATCTATGGAGAGGTACAGGCCAAGTCCAAGGGGCTCGTCGACACCATCGGCTCCCGTGAGGTGGCCTACGCCCGGCTGGCCGAGCTGGCCGGAGCCGACGGCGACGACTGGCGACTTGACCGGGTCACCGTTGGCCAGCCCGGGCTCTGGGATCTGCTGGTGGGCGCGGCCGGTCCCGAGACCACAGGCCCGGACCTCGTGGCCGGTACCGGTGGCAGCTCGGGCCCCGGCCCATTGCCGTCGTTCTGTTCCGGCAGCCCCACCCTGCTGGCCTACCACGGCGATCCGGCCCTACTGTGTGCTCCACTGCTCGACTGAGGCCTCGGTAGCGGCGGGTTGCCGCCCGCAACCGGAAAACCGTCGATTCGCCCCTCAGGGGCCAATACAGTACCTGTCATGGTTGAACCCGGCAGTCCATCGCAGGTCGTTCGAGTCGGTGTCCTCGGTTGTGGTCATGTCGGCAGCGCCCTGGTCAATCTCATCGACGAGCGCAACAACGCCATCGCCGCCGCCACGGGACTGCGGTTCGAGATCGCCGCCATCGCCGTTCGCAACCCCAGCCGCCAGCGGGATCTGCCCGTGGATTCGTCGCTGATGACCACCGATGCCGCCGCCGTGGTGGCCGACGACTCGGTCGATGTCATTGTCGAGGTGATCGGAGGGATCGAGCCGGCTCGAAGCCTGATCGTCGATGCCTTGAAGTCGGGGAAGCCGGTGGTGACCGCCAACAAGGAGCTGCTGGCCAACGTCGGGGCCGAACTCTACCGAGCGGCTGATGCCGGTGGAGTCGACCTGCTGTTCGAGGCGGCGGCCGCCGGGGCCATTCCCATCGTCCGCCCGCTGCGGGAATCGCTGCTGGGCGAGGACGTACACCGGGTCATGGGCATCGTCAACGGGACCACCAACTACATCCTGACCCGCATGGCCGAGGACGGTGCATCCTATGCCGACGCCCTGGCCGAAGCCCAGCAGCGGGGCTACGCCGAGCGGGATCCGACGGCCGACGTCGAGGGTTACGATGCCGGGGCCAAGGCCGCCATCATGGCCTCCCTGGCCTTCGGCGTCCAGGTGGTGGCCGGTGACGTCTATCACGAGGGCATTGCCGCCATCACCCAGGACGACATCGCCTTCGCCCGCCGCTTCGGCTACACCATCAAGCTGCTGGCCATCGCCGAGCGGTTCAGCGGTGGCGAGTCGGGGGAACACCCCGAGATCGGGGTCTGCGTCTATCCGGCCATGGTTGCCGATCATCACCCGCTGGCCTCGGTACGGGGCAGCTTCAACGCCGTGTTCGTGGAGGGTGCGGCCGCCGGTGAGCTCATGTTCTATGGTCGGGGCGCCGGCGGGCCCCCCACCGCCAGCGCCGTGCTGGGCGATCTGATCGACGCCGCATCCAACCTCCGACGCTCGACCTACAGCCCCGTGCCTGCCGGACCCCGGGCTCGGATTCGAAGCGTCGACGAGCTGGAGAGTGCCTACTACATCAACATCGAGACCTCGGATGCGCCCGGTGTGTTGGCCACCGTGGCCGGTGTCTTCGGTCGCAACCAGGTGTCGATCCGGTCCATGGAACAGGAGGGCCTTGGTGACGAGGCGCGGATCGCCTTCATCACCCATGGCGCACGGGAACGGGACGTGCAGACCACCGTGGACGAGTTGCGGCGGCTCGACGTTGTATCCGATATCCGATCCCTGCTTCGGGTGATCGAGGAATGACTGCGGCGGTGACGGCCGGACCGGTCATGACCGCCCGGTCATGATCACCTACCGCTCCACCCGGGGCCGAGCGCCCGAACTCGGTTTCGGTGACGTCCTGCTGGCCGGGTTGGCCTCCGACGGCGGGCTCTACTGCCCGGCGGAGATCCCCAAGCTGGCAACGGTGTCGGCCGAGATGACCTATGTCGAGGCCGCCACCGCCATCGTTGCCCCCTACGTCGCCGGCACCTTCGACCGTGACGACGTGGCGGACATGGTCACCGACGCCTACCGCGGATTCCGTCACCCCGACGTCTGTCCCGTCATCCCCCTCGATCGGAATCTCCACCTTCTCGACCTGACCCAGGGCCCGACCCTGGCCTTCAAGGACGTGGCCCTCCAGCTCGTGGGCCGCATGCTGGACGCCGAGCTCGAGCGCCGGGGGCGGGGGGTCACCGTGATCGGCGCCACCTCCGGTGATACCGGTTCGGCCGCCATCGAGGCCCTGGCCGGCAAGTCGAACGTCGAGGTGGTCATCCTTCACCCGCTGGACCGGGTGTCGGAGGTGCAGCGGCGGCAGATGACCACGGTGGACGCCGCCAACATTCACAACGTGGCGGTCCGGGGCACCTTCGACGATTGCCAGGACCTGGTGAAGGCCGCCTTCGCCGACGAGTCGCTACGACGCGATGTCGGGTTGGCCGCCGTCAACTCCATCAACTGGGCTCGGGTCATGGCCCAGATCGTGTACTACGTCACTGCGGCCCGCACGGTGCGGCCCGACGGTGGACCGGTGTCGTTCGCCGTGCCCACCGGCAACTTCGGCAACGTGCTGGCCGGTTGGTACGCCAAGCACATGGGGCTGGCCGTCGATCGGCTCATGGTGGCCAGCAACCGAAACGACGTGCTCACCCGCTTCTTCGAAACCGGCAAGCTGGTGATCGAAGGGGTCGTCCCCTCCCTCAGCCCCAGCATGGACATTCAGGTCTCGTCCAACTTCGAGCGCCTCCTGTGGGAGGCCGGCGAGCGGGACGGGGAAGCCGTGGCCGAACTGATCACCCGGCTGCGGTCTGACGGCCGGGTCGAGGTGCCCGAACCGTGGTCCAAGACCATCGCCGCCGAGTTCGACGGAGCCCGCCTGGATGACGACGGCATCCTGGCCGAGATCACGGCCAGCCGGGACGAGTTCGATCAGGTGGTCGACCCCCACACCGCGGTGGCCGTTCATGCTGCCCGGTCCATGATCGGGGAGGGGGTCGACGACGGAACCCCTGTGGTTGTGCTGTCCACCGCCCACCCGGCCAAGTTCCCCGACGCGGTGGAACAGGCCATCGGTCACCGCCCCCGGCTACCCCCACATCTGGCCGAGCTGTTCACCCGCACCGAACGCTGTGAGGTCATGGACGACGACTTGAACCGGTTGGCCGAGCGGCTTCGCTCCGTCGGCTCGGGCCGAGGTTGAGTCCGACCGGTTGAATCCGGCCAACGGCGCAATCGGTGCCGACGCTGCTACCCTGACAATGTAGGCCTCGGTGGCGGAGCACTGTTCTCGCCAGTCCTGAGCCTCTCGGCTCACACGAGCGTTGAACACCCTCGCCAACTCGTGCCGTGTGCCTGCACTCAATGCCTACCAACCTGCAGTGTTGATCCAACTCAGTTCCAGCCGCCTGCCACCCGGAGAGTGTGGGCTTACGCCGGTGTCCGTCATCCGAACGTCTGGATCCACTCTGGGTACCGCATGCAAGTCGATACTGCACGTCGAAGAAGAGAACGAGGAGAAGCACACGTGAGCGACCAACTGATTGTCGAGCGCGAAGGCCTCGAGAAGAAGGACAAGTCCGAGCTGCAAACCATCGTGGCCGCCCTGGGGGGCACGGCGACGACACGGATGCGCAAGTCGGAGTTGATCGACATGATCCTCGATCTCTCCGGTGCGACGTCCCGGGCCGACCAGGCGGCACACGACGACGAGGCCGAGACTCAGGCCCCGGACGACGAGGCCGAGACTCAGGCCCCGGACGACGACGATGCCGCAACCGCCGACACCTCGGATCAGAGCGCCGAGAGTGGCTCCGACACAGCCGGCGACAGGGCCGACGACAAGGCCGACGACTCGACCGGCGAGGCCGCCGACGGCACGACGGAGGACCGGTCCGATCGCAAGGCCGAGGTCACGACCCAGAGCGGTAGGGACCGGCGACAAGGCGGTCGTGGTCAGGGCTCATCGCGACGCTCGTCGTCCAAGCATCCGGTCGGCCCCGACGGTGAACCGCTGGCCGACTGGGAGATCCAGGTACTGGAGGAGTCCGACGGTGGCTCGGCCGGACGATCCAGGGCCGGAAACGATCGCAACAAGCGGGGGCGAAACCGCAATGGTGGATCCGATGGCGGCGGTCGGTCGACCGGCGGCCGGTCCAACGCAAAGGACAACCGATCCGACACCAAGCAGGGCGGGAATCAACAGATCAAGCAGGATTCCAAGCAGAACGGCAAGGACAATGATGACGAGACCGAACCGGGTAATCGTCGCCAACGGCGCCGCAGTCGAGGTCGCGGCCGCGACGACGCAGGAGACGATGCCGTGAGTGACGAATCGATTACCGTCGAGGGCTACCTCGATCTCCGGGACGAAGGCTACGCCTTCCTTCGGGTCAACGGCTTCCTGCCCAGCAAGGACGATGCCTACGTGTCGGTCAAGCAGGTGCGGCAGTACAAGCTTCGCAAGGGTGACCATGTTGTCGGGCGGTCTCGACCGGCCAACCGGAACGAGAAGAACCCGGCTCTGCACGAGATCGATTCCATCAACGGGAAGGCGCCCGGCGACGTCACCCCACGGCCCGATTTCGAGGAACTGACGCCGTTGTTTCCCGACGAGCGGCTGGTGTTGGAGATGAAGGACGAGCCGTTGAACATGACGGTCCGCATCATCGACCTGTTCGCCCCGATCGGCAAGGGCCAGCGGGGCCTCATCGTGTCGCCCCCCAAGGCGGGTAAAACCGCCATCATGAAGAACATCGCCCGCGCCATCGAGACCAACAACCCCGAGGTCGAACTGCTGGTGTTGCTGGTCGATGAACGGCCCGAAGAGGTGACCGACATGAAGCGCAGCCTCGGCAATGGTGAGGTTGTGTCGTCCACCTTCGACCGCCCTCCGGAGGAACACACGGCCATCGCCGAACTGACCCTGGAGCGGGCCAAGCGGATGGCCGAGGACGGGCGGGACGTCTGCTTGATCATCGACGGCATCACCCGTCTGGCCCGGGCCTACAACATGGCGGGTCCCCAGAGCGGCAAGGCCCTGTCCGGCGGTATCGATGCCGCCGCTCTCTATCCGCCCAAGCGGTTGCTGGGAGCGGCCCGCAACTTCGAGGAGGGCGGCTCGCTCACCATCTTGGCCACCGCCCTTGTCGAGACCGGATCCAAGATGGACGAGGTCATCTTCGAGGAATGCAAAGGCACCGGCAACATGGAACTCCGGCTCGACCGTCGGCTGGCCGAGAAGCGCATCTTCCCTGCCATCGACATCGACGGTTCGTCGACCCGCAATGAGGAACTGCTGCGACCCAAGAAGCAGGTCGAGGCCTCGTGGAAGCTACGGCGGGTCATCGCCGGCATGGGTGGTGAGGGGGATTCCCGCAACGCCGCCGGCATCGAGATGCTGATCGAGCGGCTGGCCACGTTCAGGACGAACGAGGAATTCCTGGCCGAAATCGCCAAGGTCGGGTCGGTTTAGCTCCCGATCACCGGCAAAATACACGAGTCAACCGAGAACAGAGATTCGACACGATCATGAAGCCTGATATTCATCCCAACTACCGTCCGGTCGTCTTTCAGGACGCCTCCGCCGACTTCTCGTTCCTCACCCGGTCCACGATCGAGACTTCCGAGACCATCGAGTGGGAGGACGGCAACACCTATCCGCTGGCCAAGGTCGATATCTCGTCGGCCAGTCACCCCTTCTTCACCGGCACGATGAAGATCGTCGACACCGCCGGTCGTGTCGAGCGGTTCGAGCGTCGTTACGGGCGTCGGCGCAAGGACGAGAGCTAGTGTTCGGCGCGGAGCGCCTCACGGCAACTCTTCGAGTTGCTTCGAGTTTGGCCTACGGCCAAACGTCGTCGAAACTTGACTTGATGGTGAACATCCAATCCGCCAAGCGAAACCAGAGGGTTTCGTAGCCGGCGGCGGTTCGGTCCCCTGCCGGTCGATCCTTAGCCCAGTCGACCACACGATCACGCACCCTGAGCAGCAATCTCGACCCCGAACGCCTGGCTCGTCTACGAGCGGCCAAACTGCGGGCCCTCGTGCGATCGCTGACCGGCGTCGAACCCGAGCCCCAGGATTCCCCCACGGTGTCGCCGCCGGCGGGCACCGTAGAGCCGAGTTCCGCCGCCGTGGTGGCCGGGCGGGCGTTCGGACTGGCCGACGGGCCTGGCGATCTCGGCCCGGCCATTCATTGGGCTCTTCGCCGTCACGCCGATTCTCTGACCATCCTGGCCGAGCCCGACGTCGCCCCCGATCTGGCCCGGCGGGCAGCTCTGATCGATTTCGACATCGAGGTACGCTCGGTCGAGGGTGCCGAGGCGGTCGAGGTCACACCCCGGCCGGCTGTCACCGTGCCCGACTTGGACGACGACATGTGGCGGGCGGCGACGGTGATCGTCGATGCCGGAGCTCGGGTGGTGGACGACCACGGCCGGCTGGTGGCCGAGGTGCTCGGGCTGGAGGTGGCCCGTATCGAGGATCCGTTGGCTCTGGTCGGACTGGACACCTCGCTGGACAACCTCGACCCCACCGACCGGTTCCGCATCAGGATCGGGGTCGGCGGGGCCGACCGCGAGCTGTACGAGTATCTGAGCCGCCGGCGCCACGTGAATCGGGAAACCGATGACCGGCTCAAGCTGGAGCGGGTCGTCTCGCTGGTGAAGACGAAGCGGACCGACCCGGCCCACCCTCTGAGTCGGTTGGCTCGGCCCCGCTGGCTCCGTTCCACCGTGCTCGACGCCCCCGAGCTGATCGAGCTGGCCGAGTTGGAGGCGGCGGCGCCGCTTCGTCCCCACCCCGGCGTCTTCGACCGCGAGCCGTCGGCCGCCTACAGCGTGCTCGACCGGGTCACCGTGGTGTGCTCGGCCGGTGTCGATCTCGACCTGCTGCCCGAAGCGGTCGACTACCGGGAACGACTCGACCCCGGCTCCCGGCTGATGGTGGTGGTCCCCCACCGCGATGCGTCCATGATCCGCAGTCGCCTGGCTCCCCTCGTCCCCGACTGCGAGATCCGTTCGATCGACGCTCCATGGGAGACGACACCTTCGGACAAGCCATTACCCTCATAAGCATGCTCGAGCGATTGACCGCCCTGGAGAATGAATACCGGGAGCTGGAGGCCAGGATCGCCGATCCCGAGTTGGTGGCCGACAACAGGCGGTTCGTCGAGCTCTCCAAGCGTTACGCCGCTCTGGCGGACATCGTGGCCCTGGCCGGCCGGCTCCGGGAACGCCACGACGATGTCGAGGTGGCCAAGCAGATGCTGGCCGAGGCCGAGGGCGGGGAGCGGGAGGAGATCCGGGAGATGTTGGGCGCGGCCGAGGCCGACATCGACGAGCTGGAGTCCAGGCTCCGCCTGCTCCTGCTGCCCAAGGACCCCAACGACGGCCGCAACGTCATTGTCGAGATCAGGGGGGCCGAGGGCGGCGAGGAGGCCAACCTGTTCGCCCGGGACCTCTACGAGATGTACAAGGCGTTTGCCGCCAATCAGGGTTGGGGCTTCGAGTTGCTGAACCACAGCACGTCCGACCTGGGCGGGTTCGACGAGGTCACCTTCATGATCAAGGGTGACGACGCCTGGACCAGGATGAAATTCGAGGCCGGTCCCCACCGGGTACAGCGGGTTCCGGTCACCGAATCCCAGGGTCGGATCCATACCTCGTCGGCCACGGTCACCGTGCTGTCCGAGGCCGAGGAGGTCGACATCACCATCGACTCAAACGACCTCCGATTCGACACCTACCGGTCGTCGGGAGCCGGGGGCCAGCACGTCAATACCACCGACTCGGCCGTCCGGGTCACCCACCTGCCCACCGGCATGGTGGTATCGATGCAGGACGAGAAGAGCCAGCTGCAGAATCGGGAGCGGGCCCTGAAGGTACTGCGCTCCCGCTTGCTGCGGTTGGAGGAGGAGAAGCGCCAGGCCGAGGCGTCGGCCACCCGCCGGGATCAGACCGGGGGAGGGGGCCGGTCGGAGAAGATCCGGACCTACAACTTCAAGGAGAACCGGGTCAGCGACCATCGCATCGGGCTGACGCTGCACAAGCTCGACCGGGTGCTGGGCGGCGAACTGGACGAGATCAGCGATGCCCTGGTCCAGGACGAGCGGGCCCGCCAGCTCCAGGACGAGGCCTGATCGGTTCCCGGCATGGTGGTATGGCGGAAGCTGGTCGACGAGGCGGCTGAGGCCCTTCGGCGGGCCGAGGTGCCCGACCCGGAGACAAGTGTCCGGCGGATCGGCCAGCAGGCGACCGGCACCGACGGTGCCGATTGGCTGGATGTCCTCGGTCGGGACGCAACCGAACGGCAGCTGGCCGCCTTCGACGCCATGGTTGAGCGTCGCAAGGGGGGTGAGCCGTTGCAGTATGTGGTCGGCCGCTGGGGGTTTCGTACCCTCGATCTGTTCATCGACCAGAGGGTGCTGATCCCCCGGCCGGAGACCGAGGTCGTGGCCGGTCTGGCCTTGGAAGAAGCCCGCCGACTCGGCCGGGCCGAACCCGGCGCGGACCCGGTTGTCGTCGTCGATCTGGGCACCGGCTCGGGCGCCATCGGGCTGGCCGTGGCCGCCGAGCATCCGGCAACCGAAGTGTGGCTCACCGATATCTCGGCCGACGCCCTGAACGTGGCCCGGGCCAATGTGGCCGGTCTGGGGCGGTCCGGGGCCCGGATCCGGGCGGTCGAAGGTTCATGGTTCCATGCTCTGCCGGTGGAGCTCCGGGGCCGAATCGACGTGATCGTGTCCAACCCGCCGTATGTCGACCGGGGTGATACCGTCGATCCCCAGGTGGCGTGGGAGCCGGAGATCGCCCTGTTTGCCGAGCCTCCCACCGGGCCGGTCTCGCACCTCATCGAGTACTCACCGCTCTGGCTTTGCGATGACGGAGCCCTGGTGGTGGAAATGGCCACCGACCACACCGGGCCCATGGCCGAACTGGCGGCTCGCCATTTCGCCACGGTGACCGTGGCCCATGATCTGGCCGGGCGACCACGGGCCGTGGTGGCCCGGGCCCCGAAACGGTTCTGATCCAATCGACGAAAGTTGCGCGGCGGCCGGTCCACCACCCTACGCTGACCTGATGCGACTCGCCGTCGGTTCCGATCACGCCGGATTCCAGCTCAAACAGATGCTGGCCGAACATCTGCGGGCGGCCGGTCACGAGGTGACCGACGTCGGTACCCACGATACGGTCTCGGTCGACTACCCCGACTTCGGCCGGGCCGTGGGGGAGGCCGTGGTCTCCGGTCGGGTCCGGTTCGGTTTGGCGGTCTGCGGTAGCGGAATCGGAATCTGCATCGCCGCCAACAAGGTTCCCGGGATACGGGCGGCGACGGTGCACGACGTCACCTCGGCCCGTCTCAGCCGGGAACACAACGATGCCAACGTCCTGTGCCTGGGTGAGCGGTTCATCGGACCCCAGGTCGCGCTCGACTCGCTCGACGCCTTCCTGGCCGCCGAATTCGCCGGTGGACGCCACAGCCGCCGGGTGGAGAAACTCAACAACCTACTTCAGGAGCAGCAGTCATAATGCCTTGGCCCATCCTTCACGATGATGACATCGTTCGCCTGACGAAGGCCGAAATCGAGCGGCAAAACACTGCCCTGCAGCTGATCGCGTCGGAGAACTTCGCCTCTCCGGCCGTCATGGCCGCCACGGGGTCGGTGTTCACCAACAAGTACTCCGAGGGTTATCCGGGGAAGCGGTACTACGGCGGTAACCAGGTGGTGGATCAGGTCGAGGATCTTGCCCGGCTGCGGGTCTGCGCCTTGTTCGGGGCCGATCACGCCAACGTCCAGCCCCATTCCGGGGCCAACGCCAACATGGCCGTCTACCACGCCCTGCTCGATCCCGGCGACACCGTCCTGGGGCTGAGCCTCGACCATGGCGGCCACCTGACCCATGGCTCGCCGGTCAACGCCTCGGGCTTGATGTACAACTTCGTAGGCTACCGGGTCTCCGACAGCGACGAGCGCATCTCCATGGAGGAGGTGGCCGAGCTGGCCCATGAGCATCAGCCCAAGCTGATCGTGGCCGGAGCCACCGCCTATCCCCGCATCATCGAACCCGAGGGGTTCCGCAAGATCGCCGATGAGGTCGGTGCCGTGCTGATGTTCGATGCCGCCCACATCGCCGGTCTGATCGCCGGGGGGGTCCATCCCAATCCCGTGCCGGTGAGTGACGTCGTCACCTTCACCACCCACAAGACCATGCGCGGCCCCCGGGGCGGCTGTATTCTCACCACCGCCGAGCTGGCCAAGGCCATCGACAAGGCGGTGTTCCCCGGCCAGCAGGGCGGCCCCCAGCAGCACGCCATCGCCGCCAAGGCGGTGGCCTTCGCCGAGGCCGACACCGACGAGTTCCGGCAGTATGTGGCCCAGATCGTGGCCAACGCCGCCGCCCTGGCCGAAAAGCTGGCCGACGAGGGATTCCGCCTGGTGTCGGGGGGAACCGACAACCACCTGCTGCTGGTCGACCTTCGCCCCTTCGACGAGGATCTGACCGGCAAGGAGGCCCAGACCGTGCTGGACGAGGCCGGTATCACCCTCAACCGCAATTCGATCCCCGATGATCCCCGGTCGCCGTTCGTCACCTCCGGTATCCGCATCGGCACCCCGGCGGTGACCACCCAGGGAATGAAGGAGCCGGAGATGGCCGAGATCGGGCGATTGCTGGCCGCCACCCTGCGGTCCCGCAACGACGAATCGGCGGTGGCCGCCATCCGCCAGGAGGTCCGGGAGCTGTGCTCGGACTTCGCTCCCTATCCCGATCTGGCCTGAGCTGCGCCTTCCCGTTATCGCCTGGGGCGCGAATTCGGGCGAAATCGGTCATAGTCGACCGGTCTCGGCCGAATTCGACCGGGTTCGGGGGTTCCGGATTGGGTCCAACGCATCAGCCGCAGTGGTCGGGTGACCGTGTAGCGTTGGAGGTCGAACAATGCGACCAGTCCTCTCGTCTTACCTGGTGGTCGCTGCGGTAACCGCCGGAGTGACACTGGCACTGGTTCCACTGTTTCGCCTCGTCGCTCATGCGACAGGTTTGTTGATCGAGCCCGACTCTCGACGACTGCACGAGCGGGCCACCCCTGTACTCGGCGGGGTGGCCATGTATGTCGGATTCGTGGCCGGCTTCGCCCTGGCCTGGTATTCGGGCTGGTTCGAGGTGGTGTTCGAGGGCTCGACCGAGCCGATCGCCATCCTGGCCGGCGCCACCGTGGCCTGCGCGGTGGGGCTCATCGACGACGTCAAGGACATCTCGGCTCCGGCCAAGACGGCGGGAATGAGCCTGGCCGCCTTCGTGATGACGGTAGGCGGGATCAGCATCATCTGGTTCCGCATCCCGTTCTTCGACGTGTTCGTCATGCCCTACGACCTGGCGCTGCTGATCTCGGTTATCTGGGTGCTGGGCATGGGCAATGCCGTGAACTTCATCGACGGTCTCGACGGTTTGGCCGCCGGCATCGTCGGCATCGGGGCCAGCGCCTTCCTGCTCTATGCCGATCGCCTCGGCGGTGTCGAGTTGCTGTTCCCCGGCAACGTCGGCCCGTTGGTGGCCGCCCTCGTGCTCGGGATGTGTGTCGGATTCCTGCCGTGGAACGTGTACCCGGCCCAGATCTTCATGGGCGACTCCGGCAGTCTGCTGCTGGGGACTCTGATGGCGGCCTCGACGATGGCGGTCGGCGGCCGTACCCCCGATCCGTTCAGCGGCCAGACGTTCTTCTTCTACGCCCCGCTGGCCATTCCCCTGCTCATTCTCGGGGTGCCGGTGCTGGACACCGCCTTTGCCATTATTCGTCGAGCCAGCCGTCGCCAGGGTCTGGCCACCGCCGACAAGGGTCACCTTCATCACCGCCTGGTCCGTCTCGGGCACGGCCACCGTCGCAGCGTCGGCATCCTGTGGGCCTGGACCGCTCTGCTGTCGGCCTTCGTGTTGTATCCCACCTACAACGAGGGTCAGGGCGACGGCGTTGTGCCGTTCGGGGTCGGCGCCCTCGGGCTCCTGCTCTACACCATGTTCCATCCCGGGATCCGTCGGGGCGAGACGGTGGAATCCTCGGCGCCGACATCGTCGGTTGCGGCCTCACCATCGCTCGACCCGAACCCGGCAACTGGTTTGTATCCCCGGCCGACCGATGGCCCGAATGCCACGTGGGCCGACGACCCTCACGGCCATGCCGACTCGACGGTGCCCCTGGTCGGAGGCCGGGGGATCGACGAGAACGGCCGGGATTCTCGACACTTGGACAAAACCGCCAGCTAGCGTTGCGCTGGGTTCGACGGCGCCGTTTCCCCGAGGTAGCGTGTCCCGGACGGCCCGGATCGACATTCGGCCACTCTCGGCAAGGCTGGGCTTGGTCTCCCTATCGCAGGCGTTGAGGGCACCTGGATGCTCGGACACTTTACGTGTCACGTAGTTGGCAAGGTTGGGCTTGTTCCGTATCGTTTGCCTTGTCGGACAGCCGGGCGAGACTGGTGCACAGCGTGGTGGACACGAACGAGGGTCGATGGACGAGCGACTACCGCCAAAGCAGCGGTGGCTACGAGGTGGTCCTCATCGGTGTGTTGTTCGCGCTGGCCGGTGTATGGCTGGATCGCCTATTGGGCACGGTGCCATGGTTCACCATTGTGCTCACCGTGGTCGGTTTCGTCGGCGCCGTGGCCAATGTGTACTACCGGTACAAGCGGGACATGGAGCGCCTCGAGGCCGAGGCGGCGGCCCGCCGGGCGGGCAAGGAACGATGAGCACCCATCCGCTCGGATTGGCATCCGACGAGGCACCGGCGGCCGAGGTGGCCCGGGACATGGTTCGCCGTGGCCTGTCGGCGCTGCCGTTGGTGGTCGGGGTGGTGTGGCTGGTGGCCGATTGGCCGACGGCGGCCTCGGTGGCCTATGCCATGGCCCTGGTCATGGCCAACTTCCTGCTGTCGGCCTATTTGCTGCGGTGGGCCGCCCGAATCGCTCTCGGCTTGATACCCTCGGTGGCGCTCGGCGGCTATGTCATGCGATTGGCCCTGATCTTCTTGGCCGTCTGGATGGTGCGAGAAGCGTCGTGGGTCCGAATGATCCCGCTGGGCATTACGATAATCGCAACACATCTAGGGCTGTTGGCGTGGGAGCTTCGCTATGTATCGGCTTCGTTCGCCCATCCCGGCTTGAAGCCGTCCCGCCCCGACGGTGGCAGAGGCCGGCCGGCCGCCGGCTACCGGAGGAAGCGAGTCGGTCCGGATGTGCCGGAGCACTCCTAGGAGCGCTCCGGGGGATCTGGTGAAGAAATCCAAAAGATACAACGCAAGAATGAGCGGTTGCCCTCGGGCTGCGCTTTACTACGGAACGAAAACAGATCGGCAACGACCATGTCGGAAACCGCTTCGCACGAGACAATCGGTTTGCCAAATGTCACTTCAGTGAAGGAGCTCGCCTCACCGTGATCGGACTCGAGTATCCCCCAATCGAAAACCTGGTGGAATGGCCCAACTACTTCGGTGGCGACTCCTTCTGGGCCCTCAACAAGATCGGGTTGATCTCGCTGCTGGCGATGGCCATCCCCGCCGCCGTGTTCCTGTTCTCCAAGAAGGAGCTGGTGCCCCGGGGTATGCAGAACATGGCCGAGAGCACGGTCGAGTTCGTCGAGAACCAGGTGATCCTGCCCGCCATCGGCCGGGACGGTCTGCGTTACCTGCCCTTGTTGCTGAGCCTCTTCCTCTTCGTGTTCATCGGGAACCTGTTCGAGGTCATCCCCACCTTCCAGATGCCGGCCAACGCCCGCATGGCCAACCCCATGCTCCTGGCGTTGATCGTGTGGGTGGTGTTCATCGCCGTCGGCGTCAAGCACCACGGTCTCACCTACTTCAAGGACATCGTGTGGCCCCCCGGCGTCCCCGTCGGCCTGCGCTGGTTCGTCGGGCTCATCGAGTTGATCACGGTCTTCTTCATCCGGCCGTTCAGCCTCGCCGTCCGGCTTTTCGCCAACATGTTGGCCGGCCACATCCTGCTGGTCACCTTCGGGGTGCTCTGCATCGCTGTGTTCACCGCCGGGCTGATCATCGTGCTGCTGCCGCTCACCTTCGGCATGCTGGTGGCGTTGACCGCCTTCGAAATCTTCGTCTCCTTCCTACAGGCCTTCGTGTTTGCCCTGCTGACCGCGGTCTACATCGACAGCTCGCTTCATCCCGCTCACTGATCCCGAGTCGGCCTCCGGCACAATCCGGCCGACCTGACCCGTTCCCCTTCGACACACCCGTCCGTACAAGTCTCAAGCAAAGCAAACAACCTCCCACCTCGGTGGGTGAACCAGACCGCCGTAAGGCGGATACGACACAGGAGAGAAACCTCTAATGAGCGTCCTCGCAACCATCGCCACTCAGGCCCTGGAGCTGGCTCAGGAGCCACTCACGGCCGCCGACGAGAAGGGCATCGCCGGCGCCGCCGGTGCCGGTATGGCCTACGGTTTGGCCGCTATCGGACCGGGCATCGGCATCGGTTACCTGGTCGGTCAGGCGGTGCAGGCCATGGCCCGTCAGCCCGAGTCGGCCGGGACTGTCCGGACCACCATGTTCCTGGGAATCGCCTTCACCGAGGCTCTGGCCCTGATCGGGTTCGTGGTCTTCATTCTGCTCAAGTTCGCGTAAGGGCCGACGCATGCTCCACGCACTACTACTTGCCGCAGAAGAGGGAGGCGCCGAGGAGGCGGCCAGCAACCCGATTCTGCCCACCATGAATGAGCTGTTCTGGGGGGCCATCGCCTTCGGGGTGATGTACTTCCTGCTGGCCTACGTGCTGCTGCCTCCGGTTCAGCGAGCCCGCAACGACCGCGCCGCCACCATCCAGGCCAACAAGGATGCGGCCGAGTCGGCCCGGGCCAAGGCGGTCTCGGCCACCGCCGAGGTGTCGGATCAACTGGCCGGGGTGCGGGCCGAGACCGTCACCATGCTCGAGCAGGCACGGGCCGAGGCCGAGGCCGAACGGCAGCGGCTCGTCTCCCGGGCCGATCGTGAGGTCCAGGCCATGAAGGATCTGGTCGAATCCGAGATCGCCACCGAACGCGAGGAGGCCCTGGCCACCATGCGTCCCCAAGTGGCCGACCTCGCCGTCGGCGCCGCTTCCAAGATGACCGGTCGTCAGGTCGACCTCGCCGCCGTGCGGCCTCTCGTCGACCGCTACCTGGACAATCCCAACTGAGGACCCACCCATGAGCTTTCTCAACCTGTTGGCAGCCGAAGCGCCGAATGGCTATCACTTCGCCGGAGACATCCGAGAGGTCTGGTGGGGCAGTCTCGCCTTCTTTGTCCTGATCGGACTGCTGTGGTGGAAGCTTGGACCGGTGATCGTGCAGGCCATGCAGGCCCGGACCGAGAGAATCGAGGCCGAGCTGCAGGCCGCCGAGTCGGAGCGACAGGCGGCCGAGACCGCCCTGACCGCCAGCACGTCGGATCTGCCCGACGTGGCCGAGGAGGAGGCTCGCATCCGGGCCGAGGCCATCGACACCGCAGCCAAGCTGAAGGCCGACCTGATCACTCGGGCCGAGGCCGAAGCCGACGCCATTCGGG
>JAHEJM010000087.1 GCA_024638815.1 Acidimicrobiales bacterium
GTTCCACGTGAACCCTCCCGCCTCCGCCCCTCACAATCATGCGGTTGCCATGCTGATCCACCGGATTGTGGCCGGAGGATTGCCGCCCGGCTACTCGATTGTCACCGACTCTCGCATCCATTTCGGCCCCGAAGTCCTGTGCCCCGACATCGCTGTCGTCCGAGAGGTGGCCATCAAAGCCGCCACCGGGTCGCTGGCCATGGAGGCCGACGATGTGCTGCTGGTGGCCGAGATCCGCTCCCCTTCGAGCGAGCACAAGGACACCCGAGTGGTAAAGGGCATCTGCCAGCGGCTGGGTATCGACTACTGGCTGGTCACCCCGTCCACCCGGGTCGGTGTGCCGTGGGAGTCGATCGAGTGGTTCCTGCTCGGCCCCGATGCCGACGACCGCATCGAGGCGCCGGCGGTGAACCCGGTTCACGACGAACCCGACCCGGGCCCGCCGCCCACGGGGTGAGCGGTCAACCCGCCGTCTACACCTCCTACGACGAGGACTCCACCCGGTGGGAGCGCCTTTCGCTCCGTGACGACGACATCATTCTCAGCACCCGGTCCAAGACCGGCACCACCTGGGTCCAGATGATCTGCGGCCTGCTGGTGTTCCGCACCCCCGACCTGCCACGCCCCCTGGTCGAGTTGTCGCCCTGGCTCGACTGGCTGATGCGGCCGATCGACGACGTGGTGGCCGACCTCGAAGCCCAGGAGCACCGAAGGTTCATCAAGACCCACATCCCTCTCGACGGCCTGGCCCTGAGAGACGGTGTCTCCTATCTGGTCACCGCCCGGCATCCACTGGACATGGCCGTCTCGCTCCATCACCATCGGGACAACCTCGACCGGGAGCGTCTGGCCGAGCTCAAGGCTCATCTCGGCCCCGACCATCACTCCGAATCCCACAAGCCCGGTCCCAGCCCGACGCGGGATCGTATCCCGCTCGACGAGGCCGTCCATCGCTGGGTGGCCTGGGACGGCCCACCGGCCGAAGGCCTGGACACCCTGACCGGTTTGATGTGGCATCTGGTCCATGCGTGGGAAGTCCGGGACCGTTACCGGGTCGTCCTTGTGCACTACAGGGACCTCCTCGACGATCTGCCCGGCGAGATGCGGCGCCTGGCCGATGCCCTGGAGTTCACCATCACCAACGACGAGATTGCCGAGCTGGCCACCGCCGCCGGCTTCGACGCCATGAAGTCCAGGGCATCGGAAACCAGCCCGGACTACGGGGGCATTTTCAAAGACCCGGCCCGGTTCTTCCGGGGCTCGTCGGGTGAGGGTCTGGACGAGGCACGACCGGAGACCATCGAGCTCTACCGCCACCGCCTTGAATCCACCCTTCCCCCGGATCTTGTCACCTGGCTCGACCGCTGATTCGGCGAGCTTTGGCACTCGGTCGGGATGAGAGGGGGTGAGGTGGTGAGGTCGAGGTAGGGCGGTGGGGGAGGGCTGCTACTCGGTGAAGTCGGCCGGCTCGGCCCCGGTGAGGGCCACAAGGTCGTCGGGCGAGATGCCGAACACGTGGCGAGGGGTGCCGGCGGCGGCCCAGACCTGGTCGAAGGTCAGGAGATGAGGATCGATCCAGGTCCGCAGCGGCCGGTTGTGGCCGAACGGCGGCACCCCGCCGATGGCATACCCGGTGGCCTCCCGCACCTCGTCCACGGTGGCCCGATGGCAGGCATCGACGCCGGCCACTTCGGCCAGTGACGAGCCGCTCACCTTGTTTGATCCGGCGGTGAGGGCCAGCACCAGCTCTCGATCCGGACCGGCGGCGAAGATCATCGACTTGACGATCTGATCGACGAGACACCCGACCGAGGCCGCCGCCTCCTCGGCGGTGCGTGCCCCCTCGTTGGGGTATTCGATGACATCGATGGCCACGTCCCGCTCGGCGGCGTGGTCAAGGACTCGCCGAGCCCGATGATGCAGCTCGTTCGGCTCGACGTCGCGTGACGCGCCGGAGGAATCAGAACTCACGGTCCAACCCTACTGCCTGCGCTCCACTCCGTCACCGGGGCGGCTCACCGTCGTCACAAGTTGCATCACACCTGTGTCGATTCATGGACCCGGGACCAAGCAAAAACCTACAGTCGCCGTCAAGGGTTGTGGGCAGGAGGGACGATGCGATGAAGACACTGCTTCTCGACAACTATGACTCGTTCACGTTCAACCTCTATCAGATTCTCAGCGCCGTCTGCGGCCGTCGACCTGTCGTTGTCAAGAACGACGAGGCCACCTGGGATGACCTGAAGGGACTGGACTTCGACAACGTGGTCATTTCCCCCGGACCGGGTCGTCCCGAGGTTGCCCGGGACTTCGGTGTCTGCGCCGATGTGCTGGCCAACGCCGAGATCCCCGTGCTCGGGGTGTGCCTCGGCCACCAGGGTCTGTGCCACCACTATGGGTCCACGGTCGATTACGCCCCTCGGGTCATGCACGGCCGGGGCAGCTCGGTCCATCACGATGGCAGCGAGCTTTTCGAGGGCATCCCGTCGCCCTTCACGGCCATCCGCTACCACTCTCTCCACGTCCGTGACCTACCCGATGAACTGGAGGCCACGGCGTGGACAGCGTCCGGCGCCGGCGACGGCTCGGTCGCAGTCAACGGCGACCGGGTGCTGATGGCGGTCCGGCACCGGGAACGACCGGTTTACGGAGTTCAGTTCCATCCCGAGTCGATCTGCACCGAGTTCGGCCACCGCCTGCTGGCGAACTTCCGCAACATCACCGAGCGGTTCCAGCTTCGACACCCCCAGGCCGCCACCTCCACCGGTCCGGTTCGAGCCGCAGCCACGCCCTCTGCCGACGCCGACATGGTCGGGCAGTCGGCTCGGTCGCTGCGGGGCGTTCGCAATGACCACGGCGCCCAAGCCACGGTGCACGGCAGCCCACTCGAGGTCTACACCCGCCGCATCCCGTTCAAGGTCGACGCCGAAACGGCCTTCATGACCCTGTATGCCGATGCCGAGCCCGCTTTCTGGCTCGACTCCGCCCTGGTCCGTGGCTTCTCCCGGTTCTCCTACATGGGGGACGCCACCGGGCCCCACGCCGAGTTCGTCAGCTATTCCATCGCCCGGGGCACGACCGACGTCACCCACAACGGCACGACCATCAGCTACGACGAGCACATCTTCGACTATCTCAACCGCATGCTGGCCGAACGGCATGTCCGCACCGAGGGCCTGCCCTTCGACTTCAATGGCGGTTACGCCGGCTACCTGGGCTACGAGCTGAAGGCCCATTGCGGCGGTTCGGGCGCCCACACTTCCCCAACCGACGACGCCGGCTTCGTGTTCGCCGATCGGCTCATCGCCTTCGACCACGAGGAAGAGGTGGCCTATCTGGTCTGCGTTGACGGGGTCGACCATCAGGATCGGGCCCAGCGGTGGATCAACGACACCTACGACGCCCTGGCCGGCTTGCAGCCGGTGCCCCGCTGGAGCCGGACGCTGCATCCTCAACCGGTGCCCCAGCTGTTTCGCCACACCCCGGAGCGGTACCTCGATCTGATCGCCGAGTGCAAGCGGGAGATCACCGAGGGCGAGACCTACGAGGTGTGTCTGACCAACATGATCGGTCAGGACGTCATCATCGATCCGGTCAACACCTACCGGGCGCTGCGGGAGCGCAACCCCGCCCCCTATGCCACCTTCCTCCGATTCCCCGACGTCTCGGTGCTGAGTTCGTCACCGGAACGGTTCCTGACAGTGGGGCCCGACGGTGAGGTCGAGTCCAAGCCGATCAAGGGGACCCGACCCCGGGGGGCCACCCCCGAGGAGGATGAGGATCTGTATCAGAACCTGCGGACCGACGAGAAGGATCGCTCGGAGAACCTGATGATCGTCGACCTGTTGCGCAACGACATCGGTGAGCTGGCCGAGGTCGGCTCGGTGCACGTGTCCCGCATCTTCTCGGTCGAGAGTTACGCCACCGTGCATCAGCTGGTATCGACGGTGCGTGGCCGGCTGCGGCCTGATGTCACCGCGGTTGACGCCGTTCGACGGGCCTTTCCCGGCGGATCCATGACCGGCGCCCCCAAGATCCGGACCATGGAGATCATCGACCGGTTGGAGGCCGGTCCTCGGGGCATCTACTCGGGCTCCATCGGATTCTTCGGCCTCAACGGCTCCACCGATCTGAGCATCGTCATTCGGACCATTGTCATGACCGACGACGACATCACCATCGGAGTGGGTGGTGCCATCGTCGACCTGTCCGATCCCGACGAGGAAGTGGAGGAGATGCTGCTCAAGGCGAGGGCCCTGGTGGCCGCCCTGTCCGAGACCGATCTGACCCCCCGCCTGGCCGCCAGCCCCGATACCCTGACCGCCGTGGCCGGCTGATCGTCGTCGACCACGGTTGATCCCATGGCCTCGTCCTCGCTCCCACCCGTCACCTCGTCCTCGCTCCCACCCGTCACCTCGACCTCATCGCCGTCTCCGTCCCCGTCGACGCTGGCCGATCATCGTCGCCGCCTCGATGAGATCGACGGTGCCCTACTGGAGTTGCTGGGTCGGCGCATCGACATCGGTCGTCGGGTCGCCGAGTACAAGCGGGACAACGACGTCCCGGTCATGCAACCGTCCAGGGTGGAGCAGGTATTGGATCGGGTGGCGGCCGACGCCGCCGGGCACCATCTCGAGACGGAGTTCGTTCGTTCTCTGTATCGGCTCATCATCGATGAGATGTGCCGGGTCGAGCACGAGATCGTCGATGGCCGGCAACCGGGCTGAGTCGGCAACCAACCCCCACCCCGGGCCCCGGGTCGTGGTGGTGGGCGGGGCCGGCGCCGTCGGCCGGCTGCTCATCGGCGCCATCGACCGGCATGGAGCCGAGCAGGGAAGTGCGGCCGCTGTCACCGTGCTCGACCCGGGGGCCGACGACCCGGAGTCACGAATCGATGTCATGGTCGACGCAGAGGCCCTGACCGGGGCGTTGACCGACGCCGATGTGGTGGTGCTGGCTGTTCCCGAGTCGGTGGCCCACGCCATCGGTCCGGTCGTGCTGGCGGCAACCGGGTCGGAGGCGGTCGTGGTCGACACCCTCTCGGTCAAGGACCGTTGGTTTCGCCTGGTGACCGGAACCAGCGAACGGCCGTCGGTGCTGGCCATCAACCCCATGTTCGCCCCCTCTCTCGGATTCGCCGGGCGCCCGGTGGCCGTGGTCGAACTGCCGTCGCCCGCCGGCGGTGACGACCGGTGGTCGAACTGGTTCATGGGGGTGCTGGCCGCCACCGGTTGTGGCCTGGTCCCGGTCAAGGCCAACGATCACGACCGCCTTACCGCCGGTTTGCAGGTGGCGACCCACGCTGCGGTGCTGGCCTTCGGGGCCACGATGGTCGAGCTGGGCCTGGACATGGATCAGGTCGGTCGGCTGGCCCCGCCCCCACACCTGACAATGCTGGCCCTGTTGGCCCGACTGGTGAGCGGTGAGCCCCACGTCTATCACGACATCCAGTACGGGCACCCGTTGGCCACCGAGACCAGAGCGGCCATGATCGCCGGCCTACAGCGGTTGGAGGCGGCGGCCGCCGTCACCGACCCTGCGGCCTACCGCGCCTTCACCGAACCCATGGTGTCCATGGTTTCGGGGTCGCCGAGTTCGTTGACCGGATTGTGCCACCGCCTGTTCGCCGAACTCAGAACTCCCGAATGATGATTCGGTGTTTGCCGCCCCGGGTCAGCTCGAACGGTTCGGTCTCCCGCAGCTCCACGATCAACTGATGCCGAGTCTGTTGCTCTATCCAGTTCATGATCAGCGACCGGTCATCGTCATCCCAGCCGTCTCGGGTCTCGATGCGGACCACCAGATGGGTCGGATCGGGTTGCACGATCTGCCATCGTCGTACACCGGTGGCCTGGTTGAACGGGTTGTAGAAGGTGGGCGGGGTCAGCTCGGTCCCGTCCGGCAACCGTACGAAGTCGCCGCTTCGGCCTGAAACCCGTGCCAGCGTGCGACCCGGCTGTCGGCACGGGCAGGGGTTGGGCCCGAAGGTTCCGATGTCGCCCACTCGATAGCGGATGAACGGCATGTGTCGGGCGTGGAAGTTGGTGATGACGACGGCTCCGTCGACACCGGGCGGACAGGCCCGGCCCTGCTCGTCGACGACTTCCACCAGCGACTGGTGGTCGGCCAGGTGGAGGTTGCCGGAGTCACACCGGTGGGCCATGATGCCGCCGTCGTTGCAGCCGTACTCCTCCACCACCTTGGTGCCGAAGGCGGCGGCGATGTCGTCATGCCACGCCGGCATCAGCGGCTCGGCCATGGTCACGATCAGGTCGGGGCCGGGCAGCCTCTGACCGGCGTTCAACACGGCCGAGGCCATGGCGGCGATGGTGGAGGCGTACCCGTACCACAATCGGGCCTTCATGGTTGCCGCCAACTGGGCCCGCCGCAGGCTGGTCTCGGGATCGACCTCGAACCCGCTGAGCGACACGTCGGTCCGTTCCGCCAACAACCGGAGCCGCTTGGCCGGTCCCATTCCCTGGAGCCCGAGCGAGGCCGGGAAGCCGAGCAGGAGTCGCCGATCACCGTAGGCGATGCCGTGACGGGCGAAGGCGAGAATCTGGGCGGCATAGGACTCGGCCCAGGCCCGGCGATCGAGCGGGTAGTTCCACGGGTCGCCGGTTGAGCCCCCGGTGTGCTTCTCCACCACCGGGATCGAAGCGTGCTCGGTCGACAGGTATTGCTCAGGCTCGGCGATGATGTCCTGCTTGTCGGTGATGGCAAAATCGGTGAGGACCGGATCGCGGTGACCGTAGGCCGGCACCTGGTCGATGCCGTATCGAAGGATGGATTCGAGGGCGACGGCCCGCCACTCCTCCCGGTCGGCGTCGCTCAGGCGCCACCACCTGTCTATCTCCGCCGCCCGGGACAGATACCGGGCCCCGAGCACCGGCTCGACCACCGCCCGGGTGGCCAGGGCGAGCGCTCGATGGTGCACGCGATCGGGCATCGACCGCCCGGTGGGCCGGGGACCGCGCAACGCGGACACCACCGTCACCGGCTCTACCCTCGTCGTGACGCCGAGATCGCCCGAACGTTCTCCATGGGCCGGCGGCCGGCGGCGCGGGACCGGGGCCGGTCTGCACCGTTGACGGTTCGGGCCGAGGCCGTGCCGGTTGCCTGGCTCAGCAGCTCGTACATCTGCAGCGACGGGGCAATACCCAGTTCCCGTTCAAGCAGGGTGCAGTATCGTTCGTGGGTCCGCACCGCCTCGCTCACGTTGCCTTCGGCCAGGTGGGCCACCATCAACGACCGGTAGCCGGACTCCCGCAGTGGCTCGGCGGCGACGGCGGCGGTGGCGGCGTCGACGGCCGAGGCACACCAGCCGGCCTCGGTGAGTTGCAGCGAGAGTGAATCCAGGGCATGGAGGCGCAGTTGGCGCCATCGTTCCTGGTGAACGATGAGCCACTCGTCGTACCAGTGGGTCAGCAGCTCACCGGTGAGGCAATGGATCATCTGCTCGATGTCCGTCCGCTGGCAGTCCGGGTTCTCGAGGAGAGTCTCCAGGGACTCCCGGTTCAGGACCCGCCGGGCCAGGTTCTCGTGGTAGCGATAGTCGATATCGATGTCGGGACTCAACCCGATCTTGTTGCCGGTGATTTGGATCAGGTTGGCGTCGATCTGGCTGACCCGCCACAGCGCGGTGCGGAGGTTGGCCGCCGCTCTCGAATCACGTACATGAGGCCAGAGCGCTGCAGCTACCGCAGTCCGCTCGAGTGGCTCACGTTGTAGGGCCAGGTAGGCCAGCAGCTTTGATGATGATGACCCGAAGTCCTGGGGCTGTGATTCCGAAATAAGGCTGAATCCTGGGATCAACAATATTCGGGGGAGCTCCTCGAGCCCTGGCGGTCGCGGCATTATGTCCTCTCCCTCCACCCGAAGAACAGTTAAGCCCGCTTCGACAAGGGATGTCAAGATTATCAACGAAGGTTGTCCAGTGTGGCCGCAGATCGTTGTTCCTATCGGGATCAGCTGACTCGATTCGCCGGCGAGTGAGACGCGCTCGTGACGCCGTAAAGGCATCGCGGAAATGAAGCCGTAATGGACTCGGGATTCTTACGAGTCGCCACGGGGCATGAGGCTTAGATGATGAAACCCACGACGGCGTGATGAGCCGAAGACCGCTCGCATGTTAAACATTGACTCTCACCCCAGCTTGCAGAGGACGGCGCGGAGGGAATGGCTGTTATCAGAACCACCACCAATGCAGGAATCGACCTGCGCTCAGCGCCGGATTCGATCATTGTGGCCGTCGTCGGGTGCGGCTATTGGGGCTCAAAACATGTGCGGGTTCTTCACTCGCTCGATGGTGTAAGCGGCGTGGTTGCGGTCGACAAAGATGAGCACATCCTCGGAAACCTGTCGGCTCACCACCCGTCCGTGCGGTGCGTCACCTCCCTCACCGAGGTGATCGACTCGGTTGACGCCGTCATCGTGGCCACCCCGCCTCGGACTCATGGCATGGTGGCCAAGTTTGCGCTCGAGGCCGGATGCCACGTCATGGTGGAGAAGCCGATGGCCACCTCGGCAACCGAGGCCGAATCACTGGTCGCATTGGCCGACGACAACGGTCTCGTGCTGATGAGTGGTCACACCTTCGAATACAACCCGGCGGTGTGGAAGCTCCGCGAGATCATCCAGCGGGGTGATCTGGGCCAGGTGTTCCATGTCAACACCGCCCGTCTGAACCTCGGGCTGTTCCAGGGCGACGTGAACGTGCTGTGGGATCTGGCCCCCCATGATGTCTCGATCCTCAACTTCATTCTCGATTCCCGACCGAACAGGGTGTCTGCGTGGGCCGGAGCCCATGCCCACGATCAGGTGGAGGATGTCGCCTACCTCCGCTTGCACTTCGACGCCCTGGGTCTCGTGGCCCAGGTCCACGTGAGCTGGCTCGACCCGTACAAGGTCCGCCGGGTGACCGTGGTCGGCAGTCGGAAGATGGCGGTCTACGACGATTTGGCCGAGGAGGAACGGATCAAGGTCTTCGACAAGGGGGTGGCAATGACCGACGTCCACCACGGTGCCGGTCCGGCCGACGGCGGACACCGCCCGGCCGCCTATCGCCAGGGCGGAATCGAGTGTCCCTTCATCGACTTCCATGAACCGTTGGCGGTGGAGGACGAGGCGTTCCTCAGCGCCGCACTGACCGGTGCCGCCCCTCCGTCCGATGGCCGTTCCGGGCTGGCCGTAGTCCAGATCCTGGCTGCGGCCGAACAATCCCTGCAATTCGGGCAGCCGGTCGACGTCGCCTACAGCCCGCTGCTCGACCCCGACAACGGACCCGATCCGGGACCGGACCCCGACGCCGACTTCGATTCGGTGGCGGCCGCCGGTAACGGGTGGAGGAGGCCATGACCGTGAACGCCTCGCCTCCCCGCGTCGATCCGCTGGATGCCGACACCGTGCCGTTCTACGCTCTGTGGCCCCAGCATGAGCACTTTCTGGCTCGATTCCGACAGCAGCTCGACGATGTCGTCATGGCCAATGCCTTCGTCGGCGGACCATGGCTGGATCGTTTCGAGCGGCGGTGGGCCGAGTACTGCGGTGTGGACCATGCGATTGGCGTGGCCAACGGTACCGACGCCATCGAGTTGACATTGAGGGGTCTCGGTATCGGGCCGGGGGATGAGGTGGTGGTTCCGGCCAACACCTTCGTGGCCACGGCCGCCGCCGTGGTTGCCGCCGGCGCAACTCCGGTCTTCGTCGATGTCGATCCCGGCACGCTGCTCGTCACCGAATCCAATGTGCTGGCCGCCCTTGGCCCGGTCACCGCCGCCGTCATCGTGGTCCACCTCTACGGTCAGGTGGCCGACGTCGACGCCATCACCTCGGTGGCCGACCGTCATGGCATCGTGGTCATCGAGGACGCGGCGCAGGCCCATGGGGCTTCCAGCGACGGTCGCCGGGCCGGATCGTTGGCCCGTGCCGGGACCTTCAGCTTCTACCCGGGCAAGAACCTCGGCGCACTCGGTGACGGAGGCATGGTCACGACCGATGACGCCGTCCTGGCTCAGCGAGTGCGGTCCCTCAGCAATCACGGTCGGGGTCATGTGGCCACCGAACACATCGAGGTCGGTCGCAACAGCCGACTCGATGGGCTGCAGGCCGCCTTCCTGGGTGAGAAGCTTCCCGACCTCGACCGCTTCAACCGGCGTCGCCGGGAACTGGCCGCCCTGTACCGAAGCACCCTGTTGGACCTTCCGCTCGGCCTGGTCCAGGCCCGTCCCGCCACCGAGCCGGTTTATCACCTCATGGTTGCCCAGGTCGATGAACGGGCCTGGTTCCGCCATCGACTTGCCGACCGCGGTATCGAGACGTCCATCCATTACCCGATGCCTTGTCACCGCCAGCCGGCTTTCGAGCGGTTCGGATCGGGCTATCTGCCCATCGTGGAGCGGGCCGCCTCCCGACTGGTCTCGCTCCCGTTGTACCCCACCATGACCAACGATCAGGTTCACCGGGTATGCGAAGCCATCGTCGCCGTGATCGAGGAGGACAATCGATGACCGGGCCGAACGGTGTGCGGAGTGAGACATGGTGGTCGACCACGGTCGCCGTGCACGGACTGGGCTATGTGGGGACCGTGACTGCGGCCTGCCTGGCCGACCAGGGCCACCATGTGATCGGCATCGACCTCGACCCGGTAAAGGTCAGCCAACTTCGAGCGGGTTCGCCCCCGGTGGTCGAGCCCGGTCTCGACGACATCGTGTCCCGATCGGTGGCCGCAGGCCGTCTCGTCGCCCTTGGTCACGATCACTCGGTCGTAGCCGAGCTGATCGAGTCGGTCGGGGTCCACATCGTCTGCGTCGGCACACCTTCTCTGCCCACTGGAGCTCCCGACACCACGGCGGTGGCCGCCGTGATCGACGAACTGGCGGCCTCCATCGCCGGCCGTCGCGGTGGCGGTCACGGGTACTTCCCCGTGATCGTGATCCGGTCAACCGTGCTGCCGGGAACGGTGGACCGACTGGCCGGCGAGGCCGAGCAACGCCACGGCGTCCGGGCCGGAGTGGATTACGGGCTGGCCATGTGCCCCGAATTTCTGCGGGAGACCTCGGCGGTGGCCGACTTCTTCGACCCGCCGTTCACCGTGGCCGGGGTTGTGGATCAACGCACGGCCGAGGTGGTGGAGGACCTGTTCGGCTTTCTCGATCGGCCGTTTCACGCCGTCACCATCCCCACCGCCGAGACCATCAAGTACGCCTGCAACGCCTTTCATGCCATGAAGGTCGCTTTTGCCAACGAGATCGGACGCCTGGCCCGGGCTTCGGGAGCCGACGGGCGCACAGTGATGGACATTTTCTGTCAGGACGATCGGCTGAACGTGTCGGCCGCCTACCTGCGACCGGGCTTCGCCTTCGGTGGCAGTTGCCTGCCCAAGGACCTGCGGGCGATGGCCCATCACGGCCGCCGTCTCGATCTCGAGCTTCCTCTGCTGGCCAGCGTACTGATCTCCAACGAGCATCACCTTCAACAAACCATCGAGCTGATCCTCGACACCGTCCGGGGCTCCACGCCGGGACGGGTGGCACTGCTCGGTTTGACCTTCAAGACCGGCACCGACGATGTGCGGGAGAGCCCCTATGTCCGGGTGGCGGAAACCTTGATCGGCAAGGGAGTCGAGGTCGCCATCTGGGACCCCGACCTCGATCCGGCCCGGCTCCGCGGCGGCAATCGCCGTTTCATCGACGAGCGCCTTCCTCACCTGGCCTGTCTGCTGCGGTCGTCGCCGGCCGAGGCTCTGGCCGGGGCCGATGTCGGTCTGTTGGGAACGTCGCATCCTGTTGCGTTGGCCGCCCTGGCCGCCGACGCCTCGGTGCCGGTCATCGACGCCGAAGGCGCACCGCTTCCCGATGTCGATCGGCTCACCGACAGTTACACGGGGGTGGCATGGTAGCGGTCGGAGTCCCGGAGGCCCTCCTTACGGAGTTCCGCCTGGTGGCGGAACGTCCCTGGCTGGAGTTGTTCGTGTGGGCCAAGGGGGTGGCATGGTAGCGGTCGGAGTCCCGGAGGCCCTCCTTACGGAGTTCCGCCTGGTGGCGGAACGTCCCTGGCTGGAGTTGTTCGTGTGGGCCAAGGGGGTGGCATGGTACAGACACCGAGAGTCGTAATCCTGCTGGAGAACCTGCCGGTCCAGCGGGACCGCCGGGTGTGGCGTCAGGCCCAGGCTCTGGTCGAGGCGGGTGTTGACGTGACCGTCGTCTGCCCCGCCGCCGAACGCGACGGACCCGGGTTGAGGGCGCCGACGACGGTCGACGGGGTGGAGATCAGGGCCTTCACCCCGGCCAAGGAGCGGAGTGGGGCGGTCGGCTTCATCTGGGAGTATGCAGTGGCATGGCTTCAGATGACCCGGGCTCTGCGCCACTGTCGACGGGATCATGCCATCTCCGGCGTGCAGGTCTGCAACCCGCCCGACATCTTCTTTGCTCAGGGCTGGTGGGCCTCCTGGCATGGTGTACCGTTCGTGTTCGATCAGCACGACCTGACTCCGGAGCTGTTCGAGACGCGGTTCGGCCCGGTCGACGACGGCTGGCGTCGCAGCCTGCACACGATCCTGAACTGGTGCGAGCGTGCCACCTACCGGGCCGCCACCAGGGTCATCGCCACCAACCGGTCGTATCGCCGGGTGGCGGTGGAACGAGGCTCCATGCCGCCTGCCGACGTGGAAGTGGTGCGCAACGGGCCGGATCCCGAGCGGATGCGGCCTCGGCCGGTGACAACCATCCAAGTACCGCACTGTCGTCACCTGGTGGTGTGGATGGGGAATATGGGTCCCCAGGATGGGGTGGATGGTGCCGTGCGGGCCATGGCCCACCTGGTCCATGACATCGGTCGGACCGACGCCCACCTGGTGTTCATCGGCACCGGTGAGGTGCTTGACGACTGTCGGGCCCTGACCCGTGATCTCGACCTCGACCGGCACGTCACCTTCACCGGCTGGATCCCCGACGACGAGGCGTTCCAGTGGTTGTCGGCGGCCCATGTCGGGCTGAGCGCCGATCCCCCCGGGCCGCTCAACGACAAGTCGACCATGAACAAGACAATGGAGTACATGGCCTTCGGCCTGCCGGTGGTGGCCCACGACCTCCACGAGACCCGTGTCTCGGCCGGACCGGCCGGGGTGTATGCCGACACCGGTGATCCCGAGGGGCTGGCCCGCTGTCTCCACCGGCTGCTGGAGGATCCCGAGCTGATGGCCGACATGGCCCGGCTTGGTCGGCAGCGAATCGATTTCTTTCTCAGCTGGCCTCGCCAGGCCCGGACCTACGTCCGATTGTGGTCGTCGTTGCTTGGCATCGACGTCGATGATCGGGTCCCGGCCGGCGCCAACGAAGACCACTCGGCGGACCCCGCCACGGTGAGCCCGATCCGATGAGTACCACAGGAGAGCAGGCCATGACCGACACGGCCTCCGAACACCGATCCGAGGTCGACGGATCCCCACCCGTCGACGAGACGACATCGACCGGTCCCATCCCGGTGAACGACTGGCTCCAGCAGGCATTCACCATCACCTCCGACATCGACGTCCAACTGGCAAACGACGGAGAAACCACCGCCATGACCACCGCCGACGACACTGTTCTCGAGCACGACTCGGTCGCAGAGCGTACCGATGCCGAGCCGGTCCTAGAGCGTACCGATGCCGACTCGGTCGCAGAGCGTACCGATGCCGAGCCGGTCCTAGAGCGTACCGATGCCGAGTCGGTCGCAGAGCGTACCGATGCCGAGCCGGTCCTAGAGCGTACCGATGCCGAGTCGGTCGCAGAGCGTACCGAGACCGAACCCACCGTCGAGGGGGATCCGACGGTGCATGCCGACGAAGTCCAACCCGATCAGCAGGTCGAGGCCGAGGTCGGCGAGAAGGAGGCAGAGGTCGACAAACAGGCCGAGGTCGGCGAGGACGTGGAGACCGTCGATGAGGCCGCAGTCGATGATGAGGCCGAGGTTGATGATGAGGCCGAGGTCGACGACGAGGAGTACGCAGGTCAATCGGCCGGCTTCCATGAGGACGTCGACGACAACCACGACGGCAAGGTTCTGATCGGCGCGGTCATGACCCGCACCCCGACCGGCACCGCCAGTGACGACTACTCGGTGGTCGCCCACCGAGGGGGCCGGCCCGAGCGCCAGTACCGTCGTCGGTCGGTGGTCTCGGCCCTGGCCTTTGCCCTTGCTCTCATTGCCCTCGGGGGAGGGGCCGGGTATGTCATCGCCCTCTACCTGCCCGACAGGTGGACGGCCGAAGCCGAGGTGGTGCTGGATCCGGGCTCGGTGTCTGTTGATCGCCACCTGGCCACCCAGCAGGTGCTCATGTTGAGCTCAGCCATCCTCGATCGAGCGGTGGAGGAGCTGCCGGTCGATCGGGACTATGTGGAGGAGGAGCTCAAAGTCTTCCCCATTGAGGCCAGTACCGCCCTCGGGATCAACTTCGTCGACACCGATCCCGAGCTGGCCAACGATGTGGTGGCCGCCGTGCTGAGCTCGTTCATGACCGAGGTCGATGTGGCCTCGGTCGACTTCAGCACGCCCGTCTACAACCAGCGCATCGAGGAGTTGACGACCCAGCGCCAGGAACTGGAGCGTCGCCTGCGAGGCCTGGAGGCAGCCAACTCCGAGGCCGAGGCCGCCGAGCAGCCCCTGCCCTACCCGGCCGAGGTGCGGCGCATGGCACTGGAGTCGGAACGGCTCCTGGCTCAGATCTCGTCGCTGCAGGATGCCGTGCTGGCCGAGGAGGTGGCCACGTTGGCAAGAACCGACGCCACGGTGGTGACCCAGCCCCGGGTCCTCACCGAACCAACGTGGCCCAATCCTCTGGTCTTCACCGCCCTCGGCCTGCTGGTCGGGCTGGTGGTGGCGGTGGTCGCCCTGTTCCTCATGGCATCCCGCCGGGTCACCTGACTGCCGTGCTTGTTCGTCCGACCCCGGTCTGGCCCCGGATGGAGCTGGCTGCCCTGGTTGCCGGGTCGGCGCTCGTCGTGGTGGCGGTCATGGCCATCTCGGCCGTCGAGCCGGCGGTCGGATTGGGCGCGCTGGCCGGGCTGTCGGTGCTGGCCCTGGTGGTGGCCCGCCCGGTACGGGCCGCCTATCTCTACCTGGCTCTGACACCACTGGTGGCCGGCCTCCCCCGAGGGGCGTTCGTGCCCCAACTCCGACCCAGCGAGGCCGTTCTCGCCGTCCTGGTGACCGGTGTCGCCCTGCGGTTCCTGATCGACGCCCTGGGTGGGCGGCTCGCCGACACCATTCGCGCCTATCGCATCACCAACCTGGACCGCGCCATCCTGGCCATGGCCGTCTTCAGCTCTGTGGTGCCCCTGGCCTGGCGGGCGGCCCGGGGTTTCCGGCCGCTATTGGACGATATTCTCTTTGCCACCGCCCTGTGGAAGTACCTGTTGGTGTTCGTTCTCTTCCGGCTGGTGGTCGAAGACGAACGGCAGGTGCGGAATTGTGTGGCCGTGATGCTGTCGGTGGGCGCTGTGGTCGGGGCCATCGCCATCGCCCAGGCCGTCAACACCCCCGTGGTTCCCGAACTGCTGGCCTCCCTGCAGGACGAGCCGATCGAGGCGGTCACCAACAACCGGGGCTCGTCCACATTGGGGACGTCGCACGGTGTGGCCGACGTGATGGCGTTCAATCTGGCCCTGTGTCTTGCCTTCTGGCGGATGCGGGTCGGCCCCCGGTGGTTGACCGGGGTCGGGGCCGTGCTGTTCGGGCTGGCCTGCTTCGCGTCCGGACAGTTCTCGGCCGCAGTGGCCCTGACCGTGGTGGCGGTGAGCTTCGGCTGGCTGGTGGGTCGGCTGTGGCGGGCCATGGCCGTTGCCGTGCCTGCCATAGTGGCCGCCGGGTTGGTGCTGTGGCCGGTGGTGCAGGCCCGGCTGGCCGCCACCGACGAAAGCGGGCTTCCATCCAGCTGGGAGGCACGACGCTTCAACCTCACCAACTACTTCTGGTCCGAGCTGTTCCGTGACGGCAACTGGATTCTCGGTGTGCGACCCGCCGGTCGGTTGCCGTCCTACGAACCGTGGCGGGAGTGGGTCTACATCGAGAGCGGCCACACCTGGCTGCTGTGGACCGGAGGGATTCCCATGGTGCTGGCCTTTGTCTGGTTCACCTGGGGTTCGTACCGGGCGTCGCTGGGCCTGGCCGAGCGGGACGGGACGGGACCGGTCGATGACCGAAGCCGACGAGACCGGTTCCGCATCGGGCTCGGGGTGGGCACGGCCGTGGCGTTCTCGGTGATGTTCGTGCTCATGACGTTGGATGTCCACCTCACGCTGCGGGGTGCGGCCGACATGCTGTTCCCGCTGCTGGCCCTGGTCTCGGTGCCGGCGGTGTGGGCCGGCCGGGACCGTTACCAGCGGGCCGTGGTCGGTCGCCCGGTCATCGCCTGGGACCGATTGCCATGAAGGGGATGCCGATCATCGCCGGTGGGGTCATGGCGGTCGCCGCCGCCATGCTTGCCCTTTCGGGGTGTAGTGGCACCGAATCCGACACCGGTGCCGACGATGATCAGACGGAGGCGGCCGTCACCTCCACCCTCGACGTCGACGGATCGGAGTCAGCCGAGGCCGACACCACGGCACCACAGGACGAACCGGCGGTGGACGGCCCGGCCCCGGTGGGACTCGTGGCGGTGCAGGGTCCGATCGAGGAGTCGGCCCGCTACGTCTCGGTCACCTGGAGCCATGTCGACCTGGCTCTGAGCCCGGACGAGCCGGCCCGGGCCGTCGGCTACGACGTCGAACGCGACGGTGAGGTGATCGGCTCCACCACAGTCGACGACGAACCGTGGGACGACATGGCCTACCGGGACGACGCGGTGGTCCCGGGAACCATCAGCTACCGGGTGCGGGCCCGGTTCGCCGAGGGACCGGGACCATGGTCGGAGCCGGTGACGGCGGAGGTGCGAACCACGGCCGATATCGGCCCGGTCTTCGCCGTTGACGACTACCAAGGCTCCGACCTGGAGCGGGCCCAGCAGGCGGTCGATGATGCCGAGGACGCCGGAGGAGGGGTGGTGGTATTCGGTCCCGGCACCTATGA
>JAHEJM010000017.1:0-8890 GCA_024638815.1 Acidimicrobiales bacterium
TACGCTTCGCCACGATGACCGGATCAGCACCAGGGGGATCGCGTACGCGGCCGCCGACCATGGACGACGTGGCCGAGGTCGCCGGGGTCTCGCGGGCTCTGGTCTCGTTGGTCATGCGCCAATCCCCCAAGGTCAGCGACAAGCGGCGGGCCGCGGTGCTCGAAGCCGCCGATCGGCTCGGTTACCGTCCCAATCTGGCGGCTCGATCCTTGGCCGAGCGGCGATCGAAGACCCTTGGCGTTGTCATCAACGATCTCCACAACACCTTCTTTGCCGATGTGGTCGACGGCATACACGATGTGGCCGACGAGCACGGCTATCGACTGCTGTTGAACACGGCATGGCGTACCGATGCCGACGAGCAGCGGGCCATCGAGGCCTTCCTCGAGTACCGGGTCGACGCCGTTCTCGTGGTCGGGGCCCGAGCCGGCCATGACGTGATTCGCCACGCATCGGTGGCCACGCCGCTGGTCTCGATCGGCACCCCGATTCCCGACGTCGATGTCGTCGTCAACGATGACCAGCGGGGTGGTGAACTGGTGGTCGACTATCTGACCGGCTTAGGCCACACCGACATCGTGCACATCGATGGTGGCGTCGGTGGTGGTGCCAAACGTCGCCGCATCGGCTTCGCCCATGCCATGGCAACCCGAAACCTCCCGATCCGGGTGTTGCCCGGCGACTACACCGAACGATCGGGCGTCGACGGGGTCGACCTTCTCATCGATTCGGGCGAGATCCCGACCGCCATCTTCGCTGCCAACGATCTGTCGGCCATCGCCGTGATCGACCGTCTGGGGCAGTCGGAGCTGCGGGTTCCCGATGACGTCTCGGTCGTCGGCTACGACAACACCTCCCTGGCCGGCCTCGGCCACATCGGTCTCACCACCGTCCACCAGCCCCGAGTCGAGATGGGCCGGGTGGCAACACTGGCCGCGTTGGAACGCATCGAAGGCGACCGTCGCGAAGCGGTGCGCCATGTGGTGAGCCCGGAGTTGGTGGTTCGCTCCACCACAGCGCCGCCCCGAACCGTCAGACGTCACAGCGTGAAGGAACAGAGATGAAGCAGCTCAACCACTGGATCGACAACACCAGGACCGACCTGACTGGTGAACGGACCGGCGATGTCTTCAACCCGGCCACGGGTGACATCTCGGGCTCGGTCGTGATGGCCACCGGGGCCGATGTGGACACCGCGGTGCAATCGGCCAAGCAGGCATTCGAGAGCTGGCGAGACGTCTCGCTCACCAAACGTACCGCCATCATGTTTCGCTACCGGCAACTGCTTGACGAGAATCGGGTCGAGCTGGCTCGCCTCGTCAGCGCCGAGCACGGCAAGGTCCTCGACGATGCCCTGGGCGAAGTGGGTCGCGGGATCGAGGTGGTGGAGTACGCCTGCGGCATCTCCACCTTGCTCAAGGGCGACATCACCCCCGACGTGGCCACCGGTGTCGACACCTACTCGATCCGCCAGCCCCTCGGCGTTGTCGCCGGCATCACCCCGTTCAACTTCCCGGCCATGGTCCCCATGTGGATGTATCCGGTGGCCATCGCCTGCGGGAACACGTTCATCCTCAAGCCGTCGGAAAAAGACCCGTCGGCCGGTCTGCTGGCAGCCGAGCTGTTCGCCGAGGCCGGGCTGCCTCCCGGGGTGTTGAACGTGGTTCAGGGCGACGCCGAGGCCGTCAACGCCTTGCTCGAGCATCCCGATGTCCAGGCCATCAGCTTTGTCGGTTCCACCCCGATCGCCAAGCACATCTACCGGACGGGAACCGCGGCCGGAAAGCGGGTCCAGGCTCTGGGAGGGGCCAAGAACCATATGATCGTCATGCCCGACGCCGACCTCGACACCGCAGCCGACGCCGCCGTGTCGGCCGGCTATGGTTCGGCCGGGGAGCGCTGCATGGCCATTTCGGTCGTGGTCGCCGTCGGTGATGTGGCCGACCACCTGGTACCGGCCATCACCGCCAGGATCGAGAAGCTCCGGGTCGGGCCCGGTCTGTCCGACGAGCCGATGGACATGGGGGCGCTGGTCACCGATGTCCACCGGGACAAGGTGGTCGGCTACATCGACACCGGGGTGGCCGAGGGGGCGACACTGGTGGCCGATGGTCGGGGCTTCACGGTGGCGGGACACGAGAACGGGTTCTGGCTCGGTCCCACCCTGTTCGACCATGTCACCACCGACATGACGATCTATCGGGACGAGATCTTCGGTCCAGTGCTGGGAGTGGTTCGGGCCGACGACTACGACCAGGCCTTGGACATCATCAACAGCAATCCCTACGGCAACGGCACCGCCATCTTCACCTCCAACGGGGGAACGGCCCGGGCTTTCCAACGGGATGTGACCGTGGGCATGGTCGGCATCAATGTGCCCATCCCCGTCCCGGTGGCGTTCCACTCGTTCGGCGGCTGGAAGGACTCGCTGTTCGGCGGCAATCACATCTACGGGCCCGAGGGGGTCAAGTTCTACAGCCGCAACAAAGCCATCACCAGCCGGTGGCCGACGGTGTCGCACGCCGCCGGCTCCGAGGGTGTGAACCTCAACTTCCCAGGTCATGATTGAGCCGGCGATGAACAGCGATGATCTCGAACTCCTGACCGTGGGGCGGGTCAGTGTCGACCTCTACCCCCACCAGACCGGACCCATGCGTCAGGTCACGACCCTGCAGAAGTCCATCGGGGGCACGGCCACCAACGTCGCCGTCGCCGCCGCCCGCCTCGGCCATCGCGCCGCGCTGGTGACCAAGGTCGGCGATGACGCCTTCGGTGACGACATTCGCCATGCCCTCAACGAGCGATTCGGGGTCGACACCAGATTCGTGTCCACCCATCCTGATCTGCCTACCCCCCTGGCCTTCGCCGAGTTGGATCCGGTGGAGGAGCCGAACATCATCTTCTACCGCTATCCCGCCGCCCCCGACTTCCAGCTGACCGACGAGGATCTGGCCCATGCACCGGTGGAGGAGATCCCGATCTTCTGGGTACCGGCCTCCCGATTCGCGGTCGAGCCAAGCCGCAGCGCAGTGACCAACGCCCTCAAACGGCGTCAGCGGAGAGCCCACACCGTGTTCGATCTGGACTGGCGGCCCCAGTTCTGGGATTCGGAGGACGCCGGATCGGCCGCCATCGGCCCCATGATCGACCATTTCGACATCGTGATCGGGAATCGCCACGAGTGTCGGGTTGCCGTGGGCAGTGACGACGCCGAGACCGCGGCCACACGTCTGCTGGAGCGCGGAGTCAGGGCGGCGGTGGTCAAAATGGGGGGCGACGGTGTGCTGGTGGCCCTGGCCGACGGAACCCGGGAGCAGGTGATGCCGTTTCCGGTGGAGGTGGTCTGCGGCCTCGGAGCCGGCGATGCTTTCGGCGGCGCTTTCTGTCACGGGCTACTGTCGGGCTGGTCGATTCCCGAGTGTGTTCGCTACGGCAACGCCGCCGGAGCCATCGTTGCCGGACGACTGCTGTGCGCCGACGACATGCCCTATGTCCACGAAGTCGACGCCTTTCTGGCTGAACGAGAGGACCGATCATGACCATCACTGCCGCTCCCGGGCCGGGAACCCTACTCTCGGTCGATCCGACCACGGCGGGATGGCAGTACCTGTCGTTCGCCGTGATCGAGTTGCAGGCCGGTGACAGCCACCGTCACATCCTGCTCGATCAGGAAACGGCTCTGGTGCCGCTGTCGGGCCAGGCCGACGTCACCCTTGCCGGCTCCACCCATCGCCTGACCCGGACATCGGTGTTCGACTCCCTGGCCCCGGTGGTCTACGCCCCGCCGGGGGTACCCGTCGAGGTGACGGCCGAAGGTTCGTTCACCTTCGCCATCGGCTCGGCGCCGGCCGAAGGACGGTATGAGGCCCGCATCATCGATCCCAGCGTGATCCGATCCGAGGTTCGAGGTGGAGGAGCCGCCCTCCGCCACGTGAACCACACCCTGGCCGCCCCCATCGAGGCCGAGCGGCTCATCCTCTACGAGGTCTACGTTCCCCGCGGCACCTGGTCGGGCTGGGCCCCCCATCGTCACGACGGTGAGCAAGGCTCGCCCTATCTGGAGGAGACCTACTACTTCCGCCTCGACCGACCCGAGGGATTCTGGATCCACCGCAACTGGGATGACGACGACGGGTTCGATCAGCTGTTGCTGGGCGGCGACGGTGACTGCGCCCTCGTCCCCCGGGGCTGGCACTCCTCGGTGGCCTGTCCCGGCGCCAACATGTACTTCCTCAATTACCTGGCCGGCGAGCTGGTCGGTGACGAGCGGGCCACCCCGCCGTGTTTCCACTCCGACTTCACCTGGATCCACTCCGATTGGGAGGCCGGAGCCTGGAGGCTGCCGATGTTCGGAGCCGACGCGTGACCGTGGCGACCAGCCACGGCGTGGTTCGACGCCTCCAGCGCATCAGCGATGATCGAGGTCTGTTCTGTGTGGCCGCCGTCGACCACCGGGATTCCATGGCGGCCGAGTTTGCCGAGCACGTAACGGCCGAAACCCTGACCCGGTTCAAGGCCGATGTCATCTCGGCGCTGGGGGAACGGCCGTCGGCGGTCATGATCGAGCCCGAGTTCTCCTTTCCCCACCTGACCGACAGGGGTGTGGTGCCCCGTTCGGTGGGTGTGATCTGTGCCCTGGAGGCCCAGGGATACATGGCCGATCCATCGGCCGGCAACCAGCTCATGCCCGGTTGGACTCCACGCCAGCTGCTCGACGCCGGGGCCGACTGTGCCAAGCTGCTCATCCTGTATCGACCCGACGACGAAGAGCCGGCCCGCCGTCAGGAACGGCTGGTCCGTCGGGTGGTCGATGACTGCGCCGCGGCCCAGCTTCCGGTTCTGATCGAGCCCGTCCCCTATGAGTTGGCCGACGATGATGATCGCCGTCGCACCATCGTGGCCTCGGCCCGGCGGTTGAGCGCCCTCGGACCCATGATCCTCAAGCTGCCCTACCCGGGCGAGGCCGGGTGTCGGGAACTGAGCGAGATCGACAACCCGTGGGCCCTGCTGAGCTGGGGTGTTGCGTTCGAGGAATTCGCCCGCCAGCTCGAGGTGGCGGCCGAGGCCGGGTGTTCCGGCTTCATGGTCGGGCGGGCCCTGTGGCGTGAAGCCGTGGCCGAAGCCGACCGGGCCGAGGTACTGGCCACCACCGTTGTCCCGCGATTCGACCAGTTGTGCCGGCTGATGGACAACGGGCGGCCCTGGCACAAGGTCGTACAGCCGACCACACTCGACGATTGGCCCTGGGCCCGATAACACCCCGGACCCGAACTGAGGGAGGAACGAAACATGGAAACCATTCGCCTGACCACGGCCCAAGCCATTGTCCGCTGGATGATGGCCCAGCGGACCCGCCTGGCCGACGGGACCGAGGCGCCGCTGTTCCCCGGCGTGTTCGGGATCTTCGGCCACGGCAACGTGACCTGCCTCGGCCATGCCCTGGAGGAGGTCAAGGATGAGTTCCCGACCTGGCGGGGTCAGAACGAGCAGGGTATGGCCCTGGCCGCCGTGGCCTACAACAAGGCGGTGAAGGCCCGTCAGATCATGGTGGCCACGTCCTCCGTAGGTCCGGGGGCCACCAACATGATCACCGCCGCCGCAGTGGCCTCGGCCAACCGCCTGCCCCTGCTGCTGTTCTCGGGCGATACGTTCGTGTCCCGCATCCCCGATCCGGTGCTGCAGCAGGTCGAAAACTTCGGCCAGCCGGCAACCACGGTGAACGACGGGTTCAAGCCGGTTTGTAAGTACTGGGATCGCATCACCCACCCGGCCCAGATGGCCCAGTCACTGCCGGCGGCGCTGGCCGTCATGCTTGACCCCGCTACCCGGGGTCCGGCCTTCATCGGGCTGCCCCAGGACGTTCAGGCCGAGGCCTACGACTTCTCGTCCCGGATCTTCGAGCCGGTGGTGCACGAGGTGCCCCGTCCCCGCCCCGACTCCAGCGAAGTGGTGGCCGCCGCTGCGGCGCTCCGCCGGGCTCGCAAACCGCTGCTGATTGCGGGGGGCGGTGTGCACTACTCGGTGGCCGAGGCCACACTGGTCGACTTCGCCCGGCGTCATGGTATTCCCGTGGTCGAGACCGTCGCCGGCAAGACGTCCCTCCGGGGCGATGATGAGCGCTATATCGGTCCCATCGGCGTGACCGGCTGTGAGGCCGCCAACAATCTGGCGGCCGAGGCCGATGTGGTGGTGGCCGTCGGCTGTCGCCTGCAGGACTTCACCACCGGCTCCTGGACGGTGTTCAAGAACGAGGACACGGTGCTCATCGGCATCAACACCACCCGGTTCGATGCGGTCAAGCATCGATCGATGCCGGTGGTGGGCGACGCCCGGGAGACGTTACGCGAATTAGGCGGGCAGCTGGGAGACTGGTCGGCTCCGGCCTCGTGGTTGGAGCGGGCGGCCGAGGAGAAGGCCGGCTTTCGAGCCTACCTCGACCAGATCGGCTCGCCGGATGCGTCCGAGCCGACCACCTATGCCCAGGTGGTGCGGGCGGTCAACGATCAGGCCACCGAGGATGACGTCTGCCTGGCCGCCGCCGGAGGCTTCCCCGGCGAGGTCAACAACGGCTGGTGGAACAAGGGCATCGGCACCTTCGACTGTGAATACGGCTACTCGTGCATGGGCTACGAGATCGCCGGCGGTTGGGGGGCGGCCATGGCCTACGGCCCCGGCGGGGGAGCGGAACGTCCGGGCGAGGTATTCGTCTTCTGCGGCGACGGTTCGTACCTGATGATGAACTCCGATCTCTACAGCTCGGTGTTGGCCGGCCACAAAATGATCGTGCTGGTGTGCGACAACGGAGGCTTCGCCGTCATCAACCGGCTCCAGATCGGCCAGGGTGGGAAGCCGTTCAACAACCTGATCCAGGACTGCCGCTTGGCCGGTGACGTGGTCGAGGTCGACTTCGCCGCCCACGCCCGGGCCATGGGGGCCGAGGCCGAGTTCGTGGAGAACCTGGCCGAGCTGGGGCCGGCCCTGGAGCGGGCCCGGGCATCGGACCGGACTTATGTGATCTCGATGAAGGTCGACGCCTACTCATGGACCGAGGGTGGCTCGTTCTGGCAGGTCGGAGTGCCCGAGGTGTCCAATCTCCAGTCGGTGAGGGACGCCCGGGGGCAGATGGAGAAGGGTCAATCCGACCAGCGTGTGGGCTGGTAGTGTGGCGTGGTGAGCCACGCCTTCGCCGCAGGAATCGATTCGTCAACCCAGTCGACCAAGGTCGAGATCAGGGACATAGAGACCGGGGAGCTCATCGCCAGTGGACGATCGACCCACCCGGCCACCACCCCACCTCGGAGCGAGCAGGACCCCGAGGCCTGGTGGTCGGCCCTGGTCGATGCCTGCTCCCAGATCGACGACAGCCATCTGAAGAAGGTCAAGGCCGTGGCCGTGGCCGGTCAGCAGCACGGTTTGGTGCTCCTGGGCGATGATGGCGTGCCGCTCCGGCCGGCCAAGTTGTGGAACGACACCGAATCGGCCCCCCAGGCCGAGGCCCTGGTTCGGGACATGTCGCCCGGCGGGTGGGTGAAGGCGTGTGGTTCGGTCCCCAGCGCCTCGTTCACCGTGACCAAGCTGGCCTGGGTGGTCGAGAACGAGCCCGAGCTGTTGGCCCGCATCGGCAAGATCATGCTGCCCCATGATTATCTGACCTGGCGTCTCACCGGCCAGCACGTCACCGATCGGGGTGACGCGTCAGGCACGGGATGGTGGTCGCCCCGCACCGGCGCCTACCAGCGCCACCTGCTGGACCGGGTCAGGGCCGGCCTTTCCAACGCCCTGCCCCGGGTCTGTGACCCTCGGGATGACGTGGGTGAGGTTGTCGCCGGGGAATTGGGAATCCCCCGAACCGCGGTGGTCGCCCCCGGCACCGGCGACAACATGGCCGGTGCCCTCGGCCTGGGCCTTCGACCCGGTGACCTGGCCATTTCCATCGGAACGTCGGGCACGGCGTATGCCGTCAGCTCCACCCCGACCGCCGATGCCAGTGGCCTGGTGGCCGGGTTCGCCGACGCCACCGGCAACTTCCTGCCCCTGGTCTGCACCCTGAACGCCACCAAGGTGACCGAGGTCTTCCGAAACCTGATCGGGGCCGACTACGACGAGTTCGACCGTTTGGCCCTGGACACCCCGCTGGGGGCCGACGGAGCGGTGTTGATTCCCTATCTTGATGGTGAACGTACCCCCAATCGCCCCACGGCCACCGGATTGCTGACCGGGTTCCGGTCCGACATGACCCGAGGGCAGATCGCACGGGCCGCCTTCGAGGGTGTGGCCTGCGGGCTGCTGGACGGTGTGGCGGCCCTGGAGTCGGCCGGCGTGACCGCCGGCGAGCGCACGTTCCTCATCGGCGGGGGAGCCAAGTCGGAGGCCTATCGACGGGTTGTCGCCGACCTGTCGGGCCGCACCGTGACCGTGCCCGATGACGACGAGACCGTGGCCACCGGGGCCTGCGTCCAGGCCGCCGCCGTCCAGGGCAAGGAGGACTTCGCCGAGGTCGCCCGCCGCTGGGGTCTGGGCGAGGGCACCGTGGTGCAACCCGGCAAGGGTTCGGGCCCCGCCGCCCAGGAGGCCCGGGAACGTTACCGGGCCACCCGGGATCTGGCGTAGTTCTACTCGATTTTCAAGGATCGGTTTGGAGAGCGGAGTACTCGTTTTGCCGGGCGTTGCCCGGCCAACCCGAGTTTGCCTTCGGCAAACATCGCCGGTCAGGCCACGAGGTCGCGCTTCCATTTGTTGTCGGCGTATTGCCGGGCGTTGCCCGGCCAACCCGAGTTTGCCTTCGGCAAACATCGCCGGTCAGGCCACGAGGTCGCGCTTCCATTTGTTGTCGGCGTATTGCCGGGCGTTGCCCGGCCAACCCGAGTTTGCCTTCGGCAAACATCGCCGG